>NZ_NCGH01000055.1:0-2583 GCF_002281505.1 Sphingomonas sp. 28-62-20 | reverse complement strand
ACAGGTCGCGACCAAGATCCTGTTGCCCAATCCCTATGGCCGCGAGGTCGATTATATCGATGGCCTCGGTCTTACACGCGCCGAATTCAAGCTCATCAGAAACGACCTCATTCCCGAAAGCCGGCGCTTTCTGGTGAAGCAGGGCCACGATTCCATCGTTGTGGAACTCGACCTGGGCGGTCTGTCGGATGAGTTGGCTGTCCTCTCGGGCACCACCGAGACCGTCGGCATCCTCGATCAGGTCCGGGCTGAGCTTGGCGATGATCCCAGCGACTGGCTGCCCGTGTTCCACGAGCGTCGGCGCGCAACCACCAGAAGGAAAGGATAAGGTCATGAAGGCAATTCGAACGCTGGCGATCGTCGGCGCATTGGCAATGTCGGCGCCGGCGTATGCGCAGGGGATACCCGTCCACGACACCGCAACGTTCTTGCAGACGCTCTCGACGGTGAAAAACACGCTGTCGATGATCGAGCAGGGGAAGCAGCAGATTTCGCAGGCAACCGAACTCTACAACAGCGTCAACAAGCTTACGAACGTCAACCAGATCGCGTCCTCGCTCAATACCGACGCCGTTCGCCACCTTCTTCCCAGCGAAGCTCGGGACATCCAGCGATTGATGTCGTCCGATTTGTCCGGGTTGGGGAGCCTGGGCTCGTCTGCCGCCCGGATCCGCAGCAGCAACCGCATCGAACTGCCGGACCTTCGACCGGGCGCGACGGCGTTCGAACGGTCCAACCGAGATTCCATATCCCAGAATGGCGAGATGGCCGCTCGCGATGCTGCGATCGCCGAAGCGGCTTACGGGGTCACCGCCCAGCGGACGACCGGTCTCGAGGAGCTTCGCTCCTCGCTCGACAGCGCCTCAGACGCGAAAGAAGTCATGGACATTCAGGCGCGGATTGGCGTCGAAAACGCACATATTCAGAACGACGCCGTCCAGCTTCAGGCGCTTCAGATGCGGCAGGCCGCCGAGGCGAGACTGCGTTCGCAGCGAGATGATGAAAGCGGCCTCGTCAAACTTCAGCAGAGCCTGAGTAGTCGGCCGTGAAGCGGATCGCTGCGTTCCTCCCTGCTCTGACGGCCACACTCCTGAGTGGTTGCGGGCAGTCGGTCGGCAAGGCCGACCTGAAGTCCGATCCCAAGCTGCGCGCTGCAATCCTGGCTGCGTGCGCCAACGGCACCCACAACGATGCCCAGGAGTGCAGCAACGCGAAGGACGTCGAGAACGCCGACAAGCTCGAGCGTTCGCTGGGTCACAAATAAGCGAGGAACTGGCCATGGCGTCCACACTCTTCGCGGATATCTATACCAACATCGACGGGAAGCTCGATCTCTTCCTCAACGAGCGTCTCAACAACGTGATTGAGGTCGTGAGAGGACCCCTGGCGCTTGGCCTGGTCATCTACATCGCGCTGTTTGGGTACATGGTGATGCGCGGTATCGTCAGCGAGCCTTGGGGCGAGCTGGTCTACCGGATGGTCAAGCTGTGCCTGCTCTACGTTGCGGCCACGACGGTCGCTTATTCGGAGTGGATCACGAACCCGCTTTTTCACGGGATGCCGGATGCAATCTCCCAGGCGCTGGCGGGCAAGACCATCACCAGCGTCGGTGCGGTGTTCGACGATTACTTCGGGCAGGTCGATTCCATCGTCCTGATCATCCGGACGGAAGCCGCGACCTATCTCGACATCAACCCCTGGAAGCTCGTCCTGCTCACGCTGGCGGTAGCGATTTACGGTTTAGCGGGCCTTTCTGCGGCGATCGGGTTTGCGATCACCGTGTTCGCAAAGGTGGCGCTCGCCGTCGTGGTCGCGCTCGGGCCGATTTTTATCGCGCTGTCGCTCTTCGAGACCACCCGGCGGTTCTTCTACGGGTGGCTGGGACAGGTGTTCAACTACATCGTCCTGATGGCTGTGATCATCGCCATCACGGCCCTGATCACCGATCTCGGCGCTACAGCACTGACCGCGGCCGAAGGCACGCCTGACGTGACGATCGGCGCTGTATTGTTCGCGGTATATATCTTCCTCGGCACGATCTTCTTTTTCCAGGCGCCGTCGATCGCGACGGGCATCGCCGGCGGCGCTGCGGCCGGGGTCGGAGCTTTTGCGGGGTCCGCGTGGGGAACCATGGCTGCACCGTTCCAGCAAGCCCGCGCCACACGCAACAGCCGCAATCTCGAACGTGCCGCCGCTCGCGGTGGTTCGGTCAGCCGCGCCTAATGACCAGGGAAAATTCCATGACGAGTTCATCAACGCCGATCTACATCCTGCGCAGTTCGGTCGCACTGCTGATGATCCTTCCTTCCATGTCGAGCGGGGCTTCTGGCCCGAAAAAGCTGCCCGTCTGTGACGGGAAGCACATGCGCGACGTGAATATTTACGGGAGCGTCCTACCCGGCTCGCCGATCCCGGGCGTCGTAGCGCCCCCTGCCCCGCCGCCTGTCCCGCCAGTCATGCAACCGCCCGAAGGTGCATCAGCGCCGCCACCGGTTCCGGTTCCCGCGCCCGACAAGACATCCATGCGGGATGCGCCCCGCAATCATGGGAGCTGCTGACCATGCGCAGCCAGGTCGAGGGCGT
>NZ_NCGH01000001.1:0-254771 GCF_002281505.1 Sphingomonas sp. 28-62-20 | reverse complement strand
TTGGGCATTTTCGTCTCCTTGTTTGCGCGACGATTTATGAACGGCCACGGCAGCCCATACCGGCCGGGCAGTTCCTCTTACTCGCGGAAAGGCGGGCGCTTAGAGGAATGCGGCGCGCTTGGCAAGATCGGAACCCGCACCGCACGCCGAACGTTCGGGGACATGGATTTTCCACCACCAGATGATCACGGTATCCAAAAGGGCGAATCCACATCCCCCCGGATGACAGAGTCGCCTCAGCCGTCGCGCGCTTCCGATCATTCGGCTGAAGCACCGCACCAGCCGACGCGCCCGTCCGGCGCGTGGCGGATCGTGCGCACCGTCCTCCTCGCCATCGGCACGGCGCTGCTGCTGCTATGGCTGGTCCTCTATATCACCAAGGGCCGTTTCCTGAAGCACCCGTTCGAGCGGGTCGCAACCGCGACGCTCGACCGGCAGGTCGAGGTGCCGGGCGACTTTCAGCTCTATTTCGACCCGATCGACCTCCATTTCGTCGCCGAGGGGATGACGATCGCCAATCCCGGCTGGGCATCGCGGCCCCATCTGTTCGTCGCCAGGCGAATCGATACCCATATCGAGACGGTCCCGCTGTTGTTCGGCGCGCGGCGCGTGACGACCCTCGATCTGCGCGACGGCGCGATCGACCTCGAATGGGACAAGGCCGGCGGGCGCAACAGCTGGACCTTTTCCGACCACGGCAAGCCCTTCGTGATGCCGACGATCCGCGAAGCGATCGTCCAGGGTACCACGCTTCGCTATGTCGATCCGCGCCTGGCGCTGTCGGCCGATATCGCGTTTAAGACGATCGAGGCCGCCGATACGCGCTTTGCAAGCACGATCCAGTTCACCGGCAACGGCCGCGCGCGGGCGACCCCGTTCGCGCTGTCGGGCGCGTTGCTGACGCCCAACGCCACCGCCGAGGGCGGGCGCAACCGATTGGTGATGCACGTCCACGCGGCAAGGACCAGGATCGAGATCGCTGGCACGCTGCGCGGCCCGACCCAACTCGAAGGCGCCGACCTGCGCGTCAGCGCAAGGGGTCGCAACATCGCCGATCTGTTCGGCGTCGCCGGGATCGCGGTGCCCCAAACGCGCGACTATCGGCTCGATTCGGCGCTGACCAAGCGCGGCGACGAATATCGCTTCACCCATTTGCGCGGCCGGTTCGGCGATAGCGATCTCGCCGGCACCCTGACCGTCGCCGCCATCGCGCCCCGCATCAAGCTCACCGCCGATCTGTCGACGCGCAGCCTCGACATCGCCGATGTCGCGCCCGCCATCGGCTATGATCCGGACGCGGCGGCAAAAGGGCCACAGGCGGTCGTGAAACGGATCGGCGGCACGCCCCGAATCCTGCCCGATGCGCCGCTGCGGGTCGAGTCGATCAAGACCTTCGATGCCGACGTCCATTACCGGGTGCGACAGATCAAATCGCGCAACGTGCCGGTCTCCGCCATCGACCTGACCCTGACGCTCGACAATGGCCTGCTGACGCTGTCGCCGCTGACCTTCGACATGGCGCGCGGGCACGTTGCGTCCGACATCACGATCAACGCGCGTCGCCCGCTCGTCCACACCGACTACGACATCCGCCTGTCGCCCACCCCGATGGGGATCTTGCTCGCCGGCTACGGCGTCGAGCAATCGGGAACGACGGGCATGCTCAAGGCGCGGATCAAGATGGCGGGCGACGGCAACAGCGTCCATGCGTCGCTCGCCAGCGCCGATGGCCGGATCGCGATCATCATCCCCAAAGGCGCGTTCTGGACGCGCAACGTGCAGCTTTCGGAGCTCGACATCGGCACCTTCGTGCAGAAGCTGATCGAGGGGAAACTCAAGGAGCCGGTCCAGATCAATTGCGGGCTGATCGGTTTCACCGTGCGCGACGGCGTGGCGGCGGCCGATCCGATCCTGATCGACACGCAGAAGAACGTCATCGTCGGGCGCGGGGGCTTCAGCTTCAAGACCGAGGCGATCGATCTGGCGGTGCGCGCCGACGGCAAGAAGTTCAGCCTGATCTCGGCCCAGTCGCCGGTCGCCCTCAATGGCTATTTCGCCAGGCCGGGGATCGACGTGATCAGCCCCCAGCTGATCGGACGCGCCGGGGCGAGCATCGCCCTCGGCCTCGCCTTTTCCCCGCTCGCGAGCGTGCTGGCCTTCGTCGATATCGGCGACGCCAAAGCCGCGCGGTGCGGCCCGGTGCTCGCCGGCGCGACCGCGCTGGCGCAGCGGACCACCAAAGGCAGGCCGCGCGACGACGTTGGCCATGGCACCACCGCCAAGGCGGAAAGCGGTCGCAAGTCGCCGACCGAGAAGAACCGGCAGCGCAAGAAGTTTCTGGGGATTTTCTGATCCCTGACCGTCTCAGTGCCCGTGGCAGGCCAGCGCCTCGATGATTTCCTCCAGCCGGGCGGGATCGCCCGCGGCGATCACCTCCCCCTCGCTGTCGGCAGTCAGCGGATCGCCCTGCCAGTCGCACATCCGGCCGCCGGCGCCTTCGACCACCGGCACGAGCGCGGCGAAATCATGGATCTTGAGCCCGGCCTCGACGACGATATCGAGATCGCCGCTCGCAAGGCAGCCGTAATTATAACAATCGCCGCCATAGATCGGCCCCTGCCCCGGATTGCCCCCCGAGGTGGCGCGCACCAGCGCGAGGAAATGATCGGCCTGATGCTCGTCGAATGCGTGCGGGCTCGTCGTGGCCAGCGCGGCGCCCGCGAGCGCAGGGCAGATCCGGGTTTTCGCGGGCGCGCCGTTGAACAAGGTCGGTTTGCCGATCACGCCGAGCCAGCGCTCCTTGAGGATCGGCTGATCGATGATGCCGAGCATCGGCCAGCCCTCGACGACGAGCGCGATCAGCGTGCCGAAGATCGGCCGGCCCGAGACAAAGGCGCGGGTACCATCGACCGGGTCGAGCACCCAGGCGCGCCCGCTCGTCCCCTCGCGGGGGCCATATTCCTCGCCGATGATCGCATCGTCGGGAAAGGTCGCCTCGATCAGCCGTCGCATCGCCGCTTCGGCGTCGCGGTCGGCATGGGTGACGGGCGAGTGATCGGCCTTGGTCTCGAGGCCGTGCGGCGCCCGGAAAAAGGGACGGATGGCGGCGCCGGCCGCATCGGCAAGCTGCTCGGCGAGGGCGAGATCGGCGGGGGTGATGCGCATCGCCTAGGGGTAACGGCTTGGCCGCTGTGGCGCCAGATCGAATGCTGACCCGATTTCGTCACATTCGCCTGACAAGTTCGGTCACGATGCGCTCTTTCTCCGTCTCGTGCCCGCTCGCCGCTGCCCTTTTCGTCGCCGCCAGCCCGGTCAGCGCCCAGCTCCATTCGCTGGTCGAACCGCCGGCATCGGCAGCGGCGGCGCTCGATCGCGGCGTCGACGTCTTCCTGGTCAACGAGGGACGCTCGGCCCAGCCGGTGGCGGCGCCCGAGACGATCGACACGGTCGCCGCCGACGGAACGGCGCTGACGCTGTCGCTGGTGCGATCGACCGCCGATACCGCGCCGGTGCCGCCGGGCGGCTTCGTCAAGTTGCGCTACCGGCTGGCCCCCCGGCGCCCGGCGCCGGTGCGCGAGGCCGTGACGCTGGCGGGCGCCGAAACCATCGTCGACGATGCCCGCGGCCCGTCGAGCGGCTTTTTCGATCGGTTCCGGCCGTACGAGCCCACCTATGCCGTGGCCGGCGCGGGCAACGCCGGCGCGAAACTCCAGTTCAGTTTCGCCGCGCGACCGATCGCCGGGGGCATCGGCGCGCATCTCAACGTTGCCTATACCCAGACGATCTTCTGGTCGATCCTGCAACGATCGGGGCCGATCCGCACGAACACCTATAGTCCCGAAGTCTTTTTCGACCTGCCGATCAGCCGCAGCAGCACCGCCGCGTTTGGCTATCGCCATGATTCGAACGGCGGCGGCCCGCGCGATTCGGTCGATCTCAACCGGATTTTCGTCCGCGCCAATGCGCGCTTCGATCTTGGGGACGGCTGGCAGCTCGATATCGCGCCGCAGAGCTGGGTCTTCGTCGGCAATCACGGCATCGCCACCGATCTCGAGCGCTTCTGGGGCTATGGGTCGGTCAATGCATCGATCGGCCAGCGCGACGGCCTCAAGCTGGCGCTGATGGCGCGCGGCAATCCCGGCACGGGCATGGGCGCCGGCGAGCTGCTCGTCTCCTACCCGCTTCGCCGCTTCGGCGCGGGCGATGTCGGCCTGTATCTCTTCGGTCAGGCTTTCACCGGCTATGGCGAGGCGCTCCCCGATTATAATCGCCAGTCGACCAATGTGAGGCTCGGCATTTCCTTCACGCGCTGAGCGGGGTTCCCCGGAGCCGTATTGGACGTCGGGCCGATTGCGGCCTATCGTCGACCGACCAGCCCGTGATCCGGAGATAGACGATGCGCCTGCCCCCCCTGCCCGCCCTGATCGCGACCGTTGCGCTGCTCGCCGCCGCGCCGGCGAGCGCCACGCTCGCGCCGGGCGCCAAGGCCCCCGATTTTACGACGCGCGGCGCGACCGCCGGCAAGATCTTCACGCTCCATCTCGGCGATCAGCTCAAAAAAGGCCCGGTGGTGCTCTATTTTTTCCCCGCCGCCTTCACCCCGGGGTGCAGCGCCGAGGCCCGCGCCTTTGCCGAGGCTGTCCCGGAATTTCGCAAGGCCGGCGCTACCGTGATCGGCATGTCCGCCGATCCCGTTGATATTCTATCCGATTTCTCGAAGAAGGATTGCGCCGGGAAGTTCCCTGTCGCGAGTGCCGGGCCAACGGTCGTCAGCGGTTACGATGTCGCGCTCGGCAGAACGATCCCCGGCAAGGATGGTCAGCCGCGCGCGATAACCAGTCGCACAAGTTACGTTATTACCCAAAAGGGCGTTGTTTATTATACGCATAGCGACATGAACCCTGCCGATCACGTCAAGAACACGCTCGCCGCCGTCCGTCGCCTTCAGGCGGAGCGCCCGTAACCCTGGCTTTGGTCACGCAATATTAGGCCATCGCGGTTACACACCACCGACGATCGCGTTTGGTTACGCGGTCGTTGAGGTTGATGGGTGCGCGAGGACTCGATGAACGGCAGCGCTTTGAGGGCGAACAAGACCGAAGACAATGACGGCGTGTCGAACGATCACGCCCTGTTTCTCACGGTGGGCGAGTTTCTGGCGCGCAATCGCCTGAGTTCGGATCCGGTCAATTACGAATTCGCCTATCGTATTCACAGCAATCCCGCCGGTGCGCTGGCCCAGGCGGTCGCCGTGATGACCGATGGCGGCATTCGACTGACCCGCAAGGACATCGAATCGCTCGGCGGCAGGGTGGCCGAAGGCGCGCCGGTCACCGGCGGCGCGCCCGATGCGAAGGCACTGGCAGTCGACGGGCTGGTCGCCCAGACCCAGATGCAGGTCGAAGGCTTTCAGGACCTGATGCGGGCGATGCACAGCGAAACGCGCGATTTTGGCCGCGACCTCGCCGCCAGCGCCGACGCGCTCCAAACCGACGGGCCGATGGCGATTGCCGACGTCCGGCGCCTGACCACGGCCATGGTCGAACGAATCAACGCCGCCGAGAGCCGGCTCGCGGCATCGACCCAGGAATCCGAGGAGCTGCGCCGAAAGCTCGAGGAAGCCCGCGACAACGCCCGGCGCGATCCGCTCACCGCCCTGCCCAACCGGCGCGCGTTCGAAGAAGCCTATCTCGAGAAGAGCGCCGCCGGCGCCACGTTGTGCGTCGCGGTGTGCGACATCGATCGTTTCAAACTGGTCAATGACGGTTTCGGCCATGCGGTCGGTGATCGCGTGCTCAAGGCGATTGCCGATGTGCTGGCGGATCAATGCGAGGGCGACCTCGTCGCGCGCTATGGCGGCGAGGAATTCGTCGTGCTGTTTGCCGGCGCGACGCGCGACGAGGCCGAGCAGAAGCTCGAAACCGCGCGCCAGGTCGTCGCCCGCAAACGCTATCGGTTGCGCGAATCGGATGCGCCGCTCGGCGAAGTCACCTTTTCGGCGGGGCTGACGGTCGCGCACCCCGATGAAGCGGTCGGTGATGTTTTCGTGCGCGCCGATCGGCTGCTCTATGCCGCCAAGGCGGCTGGTCGAAACTGCCTGAAGACAGGCTGAACGACGCGCGTCTCGATTCCCAAATTTTGGGCCCGCACGCCAATTTTGTTGGCGTATCTTGCGGCTCTCGATGCGCCCGTTTCAAATAATAGTGGCGATTCCGTTGGTTACCGAATTGGCATGGTCTCTGCAATTCCCTTGGCATCGGCGTTCGGATGGTCCGAACCGCCAGAGGAAAGGGAAGAATATCATGTCGATCCATTTTGAAACCGCCCAGCGCTTCGCCATCTCGCTCGTCGCCTCGGTCTGCGTTGCCGCGCTGATGATCAGTGCTGCCGTCCCGGTCGTGCCGATCGCCTGAACGCTCCAGACAAGCGAGTAACCTCCGATGAAAAAGGGAAATATCGTAATGCGCACCATGATGATCGGCGTGCTGGCCTTTGCCGCGACGTCGGCGCTCATCCTCGGGCAGAGCGCCATTTTCAACGCCCTTGCGGCTGCATGATCGCGGCCGACGTCCCGACGGCGCCTCCCGAAGGAGCGCATGCCCGGACATCGGGCTGGTCACGGCGAATGGTGCGGGGTCGGGCGCCGATTTTGCGCGCCACGCCCCGCCGGATCGCCTAGGCTCGCCGTCCAGCGGGCGCCTTGCCCGCCAAAGGATGTCGCGATGGCCAAAGCCCAGAAGAAGTCGAACAAGGAAATCCGCAAGCCCAAGGCGGAAAAGCCCAAAAAGCTCAACGCTTCGAACCCCTCGACCAAAGGCGCCGTCGCGTCGGGCCCCAAAGGCTGAGTCGGGCGGATGAACGGCGAGGAAGACGCGTTTGTCTATGACGACTCGACCGGCGAATGGGTGAGCGCCGCCGAAGCTGCCGCGGCGGCGTTGACGGCCGGCCCGGTCGTGCGCGATGCGGTCGGCAATCTCCTCGCCGATGGCGATCAGGTGACGCTGATCAAGGATCTGACCGTGAAAGGCGCGGGCCAGACGCTCAAGCGCGGCACGCTGATCAAATCGATCCGCCTGACCGGCGATTCGCAGCAAATCGACTGCAAGTTCGAGGGCATCAAGGGACTCGTCCTGCGCGCCGAGTTCGTCAAAAAACGCTGAGGCGCGGCGGTGGTGCACCGCCGCGCCCCGGCGCTTTCGTCATTGATCGATCGCGGAGCGGCTATTTGACCGCGTTGCTGATGCCCTTGCCGGCCATCAGACCAAGCACGAGCATGACGGCAAATACGGCAATGGCGACGAAGAACAGAATCTTCGCGATGCCGACGAATGCTCCGCCAAGGCCACCGAAGCCCAAGACGGCGAGCACGAGCCCGATAATCAAAAACGTCACTGCCCAGCGTAGCATCGTCATTCCTCCATGTTAAGATGAAGGTAAAACGTCAAAGCTGGCAGCAAGTTCCCGCCATCAAGCCTTGCGGCTCGATTCGAACAGGAACCAGGCGCGCTTTTCAGCCTGATCGGTCCAGTCGTCGAGGATGCCGCTGGTCGCATTGTCCTTCGCGTCGTCGACGATATCCTTCGCTTCGCGCAGCGCGGCGATCAGCTTCAGATTATCCTCGCGCAGCTCGGCGAGCATGGCTTCCGGGGCGACGAAAGCGTCGTCATTGTCCTTGATCGTCTGGTGCCGGGCGATGTCGCCGATCGAGCGCAGCGTGGTGTTACCGGTCTTGCGGACGCGTTCGGCGATATCGTCGGTGGTGCCGAGGATTTCGGTCGCCTGCTCGTCGAGCATCAGATGATAGTCGCGGAAATGCGGCCCCGAGACGTGCCAGTGGAAGTTCTTGGTCTTGAGATACAGCGCAAAACTGTCCGCCAGAATGCCGTTGAGCGCTTCGGCCACGGTCTTGGCGGCGTTGGACTTGAGATCGGTCGGTGTCTTCAGGGAAGCGTTGGTAGCCATGGGGGACATCTCCTTTTTTCGATTCGCTCGCTCAACGACTCGATTAGCAGATTGGGTCCATGGCTGGACGCTGCAAGATCGCGATCAGGCTGATCGACCGGCTAGATCAGCCGCAGCGCGCTCAGCCCTGCGCCGATCCCGGCGACGATCAGCACCGCCCCGGTGCCGATCCGGATCGCCGCCAGCGGCAGCGCTTGGCGGGCCGCCGCGCCCGCCAGCAGCGCCGGGATGACGACGACGAGGCTGCCGAGCGTCGCGCCGACGGCGGCAAAGGCCGGCGGCGTGCCGCCCGCCGCGAGCGCCGCCGTCACGAACTGGGTGCGATCGCCGACCCCGAGCGCGGCCAGCCCGATCAGACTGGTGAGGAACGCCCCGGTCCGCCACCCCGCCATCTCGCCGGGATGCTTGAGCGTCCCCAGCGCCGTCACGCCGGCCGAGACCAGTGCGAAGGCGACGAGCAGGGCGCGGGCATTCGGCGTGAGGATCGGGGCCATCAGCGCGCCGGCGATGGCGCCGAGGATATTGGTGATCGTCAGCGCGAGAATGGCGGCGGCGATCACCTGGCCCGGCCGCTGGAAACGATCGGCGAGGATCGCCGCCAGCCACGGGGTGCGATCCCCCGCCTGCACCAGCAGCGCCGCCACGAACGCGGCCATCAATGCGTCCATCCGCTGCTCCTGCCGCTCCCTGCGCCTCGGTCTGCGCCCATCATGGTAAAGGCGGCGTTAGCGGCAGGCAGGGTGGCCGACGCGGCTTGACAATTTGGCGCGCGTCGGCCATTCGCCGCCCCCTGATCAAGCGGCGGGCGCGCGTTCGCCGCTTTTTGTATTTTACCCATTCGCAGGATTTCAGGTCATGGCAAAGCCGACCAAAGCCGACCACCGTCAAGATCAAGCTCGTCAGCTCGGCCGATACCGGCTTCTTCTATGTCACCAAGAAGAACCCGCGCACCCAGACCGACAAGCTCAGCTTCCGCAAATATGATCCCGTCGTGCGCAAGCATGTCGATTTCAAGGAAGCCAAGATCAAGTAATCGCTCGCGCGGCCTCGGCCGCCGACCGGCGATTCGGCCGCGAGCCGGGTTCCAGAGCCGCAGGCGCACGCCTTGCGGCTCTTGTCGTGCCTGCCGTCAGGCCGGCAACAGCGCCTTCACCTGGGCGATGAACGCCGCCAGCGCGATCGGCTTCGACACATAGGCGTTGGCGCCGGCCGCGCGAATCCGCTCCTCGTCCTCGCGCCGGGCATAGGCGGTCACCGCCATGATCGGAATCGTCCGCAGCACGAGATCGCCCTTGAACTGCGCGATCAGTTCATAGCCGGTGACGTGCGGCAGCTGGATGTCGGTGATGATCAGATCGGGCAGGAAGGCGCGCGCCCGCGCGACGGCTTCGCGGCCATCGCTGACGGCTTCGGCGACGAATTCATGCGCGCGCAGCAAGTCACAGAATAATTTGAGATTGAGTTCGTTGTCCTCGACAACCAAGACCCTTTTTGCCACGTCCGCGCTGATCCTTCCCTCGAGCCCGAAGCGAATAGGCAATGCGCGGCCCCGTGACAAATGAAGACGCAACGGTGCTGGCGCTGGGGGCGCTTGGCTGGGCGCTGGCGGTGCCCGAGCGCGCCGAGCGCTTGCTGGCGCTCACCGGGCTCGATCCGCAGCGGCTTCGCGCCGGCGCGGGCGATCCCGCCACCCAGGCGGCCATCCTGGGATATCTCGAGGGCCATGAGCCCGATCTGATCGCCTGCGCGACGGCGCTGGCCACCACCCCCGCCGCGCTCGTTCGCGCGCGCCAAACGCTGGAAGACCGATGAAGCCCCTGCTGATCACCGATTGCGACGAAGTGCTGCTCCACATGGTCCGCCATTTCGGCACCTGGCTCGGCGAGGCGCACGAGATCGATTTCAAGCTCGCGCACGGCGACATGGCGACGAGCATGACCCGGCGCGACGGCACGCCGCTCGCCCGCGAGGAGATGTGGTCGTATCTCGACGGCTTCTTCCCCGCCGAGATGGGCCGGCAGACCCTGGTGCCGCACGCGGCCGAATCGATCGCCGCGCTCGCACAGATCGCCGATATCGTCATCCTCACCAATCTGCAGGATCACTGCCGCCCGGCGCGCACCGCCCAGCTCGAATCGTTCGGCATCGTCCACCGCGTCGAAACCAACCAGGGCGGCAAGGGCACCCGGGTCGCAGCGCTCGCTGCCGAGTTCGGCAACCCCGTCACCGTCTTCGTCGACGATCTGGCGGTGCACCTCGAATCCTGTGCCACCCATGCGCCGCACGTCCACCGGCTGCACATGGTGTCCGAGCCCGACCTCGCCCCGCACGTGCCACCGGCGCCCGCCGCGCATGCCCGGATCGACGACTGGCGCGCGGCAAAGGACTGGATTGCCGCGCGCTTCGCCGAAGCGGTGCCGGCCAACGCTTGACCGCGGCGGGTGCCTCGTGGTTGAGCTTGGCGACATGACCGACCGAATCGATACCAAACTCGCCGAGCTCGGGCTCACCCTTCCCGCCGCCGCCGCGCCGGTCGCTGCCTATGTGCCGACGGTCGAAGCCGGGGGGATGCTCTATGTGTCGGGTCAGCTGCCATTCGACGACGGCGTGCTGATGACCGGCCGGGTTGGCGAGGACCGCGACCTGGGCTTTGCCCGGAAAGCCGCCGAGCGCTGCGCGCTGATGCTCGTCGCGCAGATCAAGCAGGCGCTGGGCGGGCTCGAGCGGGTCGAGCGGGTCGTCAAGCTCGGCGTCTTCGTCAACAGCGCGGGCAGCTTCACCGATCAGGCGAAGGTGGCAAATGGCGCATCGGAACTCATCGTGGCGCTGTTCGGCGAGCCGGGCCGTCACGCGCGCAGCGCGGTGGGTGTCCCGGTGCTGCCGCTGGGCGCGGTGGTCGAGATCGACGCGATCATCCAGATCGCGTCGTAACGGCGATGCGGCCATCCGTTTCCGCTTGCCCGGGAACGGCATGAGCGAGCGCGACGTCACGGCGCGGATGGCCGATGGGGTCGCCGCGATTGCCGCTGCCGACTGGGACGCCTGTTCGGGCGCCGACAACCCGTTTCTGAGCCATGCCTTTCTGTCGATCCTCGAAGAATCGGGGAGCGTCTCGCCGCGCGCCGGCTGGCAATCGCTGCCGATCGTGATCGACGGCGCCGACGGCCGGCCGGCGGCGATCGCGCCGGCCTATGCCAAAAGCCACAGCCAGGGCGAATATGTCTTCGATCATGCCTGGGCCGATGCCTGGCACCGTGCCGGTGGCCGTTATTACCCCAAGCTGCAGGTCGCGGTGCCCTTCACCCCGGTGCCCGGGCCCCGGCTGCTGCTCCGCGATGCCGCGCTGGCGCCCGCGCTGATCGGCGCGCTCGAGGCGGTGACGGTGCAGCAGGGGCTGTCGAGCGCGCACGCGACCTTCGTCGCGCCCGAGCAGGTGCCGCTGTTCGAGGCGGCGGGCTGGCTGATCCGCGCGGGCACCCAGTTCCACTGGCGCAACGACGGCTATGACAATTTCGACGATTTTCTCGGCGCGCTCGCCAGCCGCAAGCGCAAGGGCATTCGCAAGGAACGCGCCGCCGCCGTCGCGGGGCTGACGGTGCGGCACCTGACCGGCGCCCAGCTCGACGAAGCCGCGTGGGACGCGTTCTGGATCTTCTATCAGGATACCGGCGCGCGCAAATGGGGCCAGCCCTATCTCACCCGCCGCTTCTTCTCGCTGCTCGGCGAGCGGATGGCGGACCGCGTGCTGCTGATCCTCGCCGAGCGCGACGGGCGGCCGATCGCCGGCGCGCTCAACCTGATCGGGGCCGATACGCTCTATGGTCGCTATTGGGGCGCGACCGAGGAGGTGCCGTTCCTCCATTTCGAGCTTTGCTATTATCAGGCGATCGATGCCGCGATCGCGCGCGGGCTGCGCGCGGTCGAGGCGGGGGCGCAGGGCGAGCACAAGCTGGCGCGCGGCTATGCCCCGGTACCCACCTGGTCGGCGCATTTCCTGCCCGATCCCAATTTCCGCCGCGCGGTCGCCGATTATCTGGCGCACGAGCGCGAGGCCGTCGCCGCGGATCGCGCCTTCCTCGATACTATGACGCCGTTCCGGAAGGCGGGGGCGGCTTAGCGACATCGGGCGCGAGCGGCGGCCCGGCTTTGCTGTGATCGATCCGGAACAACTTGCTGTGGCCATTGGTCCAGACCAGATCGAGCCCGGCCTCGAGCGCGGGATCATAGGCCGGCGGGATGATCAGCCAGACATAATCGAACGCATCGCGCGGGAAGCGCGCGAGCGAACGTCCGATCGGCCGCCACCATTCGCGCGGGCACTGCGCCAGCGTGACGATCTGCGACGGATCATGCGCAAAGCCCTTGGCGATTGCGTAGCGCGTCACCAGCAACTGCGCGCCGGGCATCGACCATTGATCGTTGGTATAGGCAAGCTTGCGTTCGAGCGCGAGCGCGGGGACATGCTCGAGCCGGCTCATGAACCAGTCGTTGTGGCAATTCTGGCCGACGAACGAGACGAGGCGCGCGCCGCGCGGGAGATGATCGAGCGCCTTCAGCTCGCGGTCATAGCTCTGGTCGTAGAGCCAGAAGCTGACGGTCGTTCCCGCCGTCCGCACCAGGAAGAAGGCGAGGCCGAACAGCGCGAGCGTCGACGCGCCGCGGATCGACAGGCCGCGCTTGGGCCGCAGCGCAATCACCGCGATCGCGACGACGAAGGGCATCAGCCGCATGTCGGCATAGGCCGATCCGAACACGATGCGCGGCAGCAGCAGATAGACGAGCAGCAGGAACAGCGCCGAAAGCCCCAGATTGCGCGAATATTCGATGTTGGGATCGCGCAGCCCCTTGATCAGGATGACGAGCAGGATCGCCACCGAGGCAATGTCGAAATCCTGCCAGCGATCGCGGAAGATCATCACCATCCACTCGATCTTGGCCCGCCAGTTGAACCAGTCGGTGGTGACGCCGGTGACGTGATCGCCGCTGCGCCAGAAGATCATCAGCCCCATCGGCAGCGCGAGCGGCAGACAGCCGATGCCCGCGCGCACCCACGCCCGGAACCAGCGATGCCCGGCATCGTGCTGGCGAATCATCTCGGCCGAGAATGCCAGCACGCCGAGCACCCCCCAGCCAAAGGTGTGGCACACCCATAACGCGCAGGAAAGCGGCACGAACAGGGCGGCGCGGAGGCGATAATGCCCCAGCCGCGCCAGGCGCAGCCACAGGGCGAACAGGTTGAGCGCAAGCCCCATCGACAGCGCGAAATTGACGAAGCCGAAATGGAAGGGGAAGCAGTAAGCGAGCGGCAGCGCGAACAGCGCGGTGGCGGGAATCCGGCCGTGCACTTCGCGGGCGATCCACAGCAGACCGGTGACGATCAGCGGCGGAATCGTGAGGACGATCAGTTTGACCGCGAGTTCGAGCCCGAAGATCGGCGCGAGCGGGATGATCAGCAGATCGATGCCCAGATTGCCGATCAGCGACCATTGGAAGCTATACCAGTCCCCCAGCCACGGATTGTCGGCGATGGCCAGCTGCACCCGGTAGCGCCCCATATGGCCGGGCAGATCGACGAGCGGCGGGATGTCGGGCCAGAGCAACGGCACCATCGACAGCAATGCCGCCACGATCACGAATGTGCGCGTCTGCCACCAGCGCAGCCCGTCGGTGTTTTCCCCCTGCATGCGCACCTCCTAGGACCGCAAGGGGCCTCTTCACAAGCCGGGTTGCACGCGCAGGATGATCGCGCCGTCTCGCGCGGCGTCGGCCGGGCGCAGCCATGCCGGAAAATCGCGCCGTTTCAGGTGGCTGAGCAGGGCGTTCGGGTTGGCGACAAGGGCCGGATCGAGTTCGGCGAAGCTCGTCGCGCAGAGCAGGACATAGGTCGCGCCGGTGGCGCGCGCGATGGCCCGGGCGCCGGCGCGGTCGCCGAGAAAGAAGCGGTACATCGCGGCATTGCCGGCGTTGTTGCGGTGATAGGGCGCGGCGATCATCCGGTGCCGCGTCATCCCGATCGCATAGGCGCCGACATCGACCGGGGCGATGATCGTGCCGGCGGGCAGGGCGGCGAGCCGCGCCAGCACGGCCGGGCTGGAGCACCCTCCCCCGATGGCGGTCGGACCGCCGCCGGTCGCCGCGGCGGTGCCGGCGGGATCGGAGGAAGGCACCAGCGCCTCTGCGGCGATCGGATAGAGCATGCCCGCCGAAGCGAGCCAGGCGCCGGCGAGCCAGCCGCTGCCGTGGCGCCGGGCGATACCGATCAGCACCGCGAGCGCCGGCGCGGCGAGGGCCGCGCCGGCATAGGCGCCGCGCAGCTGGACGCCGGTGAGCGCCAGCGCCGCGAGCTGGAAGGCGACGATCACCCCCCAGCCGCGCCCACGCCCGCGAAGCCAGCACCACAGGCTGGCGATCAGGCCGATGACGAGCAGCCCGGCATAGCCGATCGCGGTCGCCAGCGGGCTGAGCAACAGCGGCTGCGCCTCGCCGACATGGGCGAGCCACAGCCGGGCGAGCATCGGATCGACCGCGCCATAGGGATTGGCGCAGCGTTCGGCGACCGGCAGCAGCGCGACGACCAGCCCGAGCCCGACCAGCCCGCTGGCGCCGATTCGCAGCCGCGGCGACGCGGTCCCCTGCCCGATCAGCGCGAGCACGACCGGCGCAAAGGCGGCCAGTTGCGCGCCCGACCAGGTCAGCCGGGTGAAGCCGTCACAGGCGGGATAGGTCCAGCCGTCGCTCGCGAAAAACACGCTGGCGAAGGCGAGCGACAGACCAAAACCGAGCCCGAAGCCGAGCATGCGCCCGTCGCTTGCGCCGCGCGCCCAGCCAAGCCAGATCAGCGCGGCGGCGACGAGCAGGAAGGGCGCGGTCTCGAGCCCGATGACGATGCTCGCGGTGGCGGCGAGGCCGATCGCCGCGCCGGTCGACCGGCGCGGCGCCGCCAGCAACAGCCGGACGATCGCCAGCAGCAGCACGATCTGGAAGCCGTGATGGTCGATCCGCCCCGGCAGGAACAGCGTCGTCACCGGATAGCCGATCGCGGCGACGATCAGCGCGGTGCGCGCGCTCGTGCCGCCGTCGATCCGCCGGGCGATCGCGGCGATCAGCCAGAGCGCGGCGACGAACAGCAGCGCCGGCCAGAGGATCACGGCGGCAAGCTCGGCCTGGTGCCGGCCCACCGACGGCGCCAGCGTGGCGATGATCCCCCCCGGCACCAGATCGGGCAGCCGCGACCAGTGCATCGCCAGCCCGTCGACCCCGAGCCGGTGCTGCGCGAGATCGCGAAACGGCTGGCCGGCGAGCCAGTCGCGGATCTGCTGGAGCCGCATCATGTCATCGGTATCGGGCAAATGCAGCGCCGACAGCAGCGGCCAATCGCGCCACGCCCAGCCCGCGGTCATGACACAGCCGATCAGCAGGGCCAGCAGCCCGTCTCCCGCTATCGCCCGCCAATCGGTTCGCCGCGCCATCGGCCCCCTGTAGCCACGGCGCGGTTAAGGGCGGGTTAGAGCAACCGAATTTGACGTTGGACGATCGTTGCGAGCGCAGGTTGCCGCCGTCCGCCCGCACGGGCTCAGGGGTTGTCGCGCCGCCCGAGCAGCCGGAGCCGGAGCGCGTTCAGCTTGATGAAGCCCGCTGCGTCGCGCTGGTCATAGGCGCCCTGATCGTCCTCGAAGGTCACGACCTTCTCGCTGTAGAGCGAGTAAGGCGACTTGCGGCCGATCACATACACGCCGCCCTTGTAGAGCTTGAGCCGGACGGTGCCCGTCACCCGCGTCTGGCTGTGGTCGATCGCCGCCTGGAGCATTTCGCGCTCGGGCGAGAACCAGAAGCCGTTATAGACCAGCTCGGCATAGCGCGGCGCGAGTTCGTCCTTGAGATGCGCGGCACCGCGATCGAGCGTCAGTTGCTCGATCCCGCGATGCGCGAGATGATAGATGGTGCCGCCCGGGGTTTCGTACATCCCGCGCGACTTCATCCCGACGAAGCGGTTCTCGACCAGATCGAGCCGGCCGATGCCGTGGGTGCGGCCGAGATCGTTGAGCCGCGCGAGCAGGGTCGCGGGGGACATGCCCTCGCCATTGAGCGCGACGCCGTCGCCGGCCTCGAAATCGATCGTGATGATCTCGGGCGTGTCGGGCGCGTCCTCGGGGTTCACCGTGCGCGAATAGACGTAATCGGGCACTTCCTCCCACGGATCCTCGAGCACCTTGCCCTCGGACGAGGTGTGGAGAAGATTGGCATCGGTCGAAAACGGCGCTTCGCCGCGCTTGTCCTTCGACACCGGAATCTGGTGCGCCTCGGCGAATTCGATCAGCTTGGTGCGGCTCGTCAGGTCCCATTCGCGCCACGGCGCGATCACCTTGATGTCGGGTGCGAGCGCATAATAGCCGAGCTCGAAGCGGACCTGATCATTGCCCTTGCCGGTCGCGCCGTGGCTGACGGCATCGGCGTTCACCTGCCGCGCGATCTCGATCTGGCGCTTGGCGATCAGCGGGCGGGCGATCGACGTGCCGAGCAGATAAAGCCCCTCGTAGAGCGCGTTGGCGCGCATCATCGGGAAGACATAATCCTTGACGAAGGTTTCGCGCAGATCGTCGATGAAGATATGCTCGGGCTTCACGCCCGCCATTTCGGCTTTTTTGCGCGCGGGCTCGAGCTCCTCGCCCTGGCCGAGATCGGCGGTGAAGGTGACGACCTCGCAGCCATAGGTCTGCTGGAGCCATTTGAGGATCACGCTGGTGTCGAGCCCGCCCGAATAGGCAAGGACAACGCGGTTGATCGACTCGGTCATTGAGGGCTCCAGCACAGGACAGGGGAATGCGCGGGGGATTAGGTCGCGCGCGCGCCCGGCGCAAGCGGGGCGCCGACGCGCGCGAACAGCCCGGGCAAATAGACCCCCAGCGCCGCCGCACGCCAGCCATAGCCGGCGAGCAACGCCGCCCAGGCGCCGCTCGCCCCCCATCGCCGCAGTACCAG
Organism: Sphingomonas sp. 28-62-20; assembly: GCF_002281505.1. Lineage (NCBI taxonomy): Bacteria > Pseudomonadati > Pseudomonadota > Alphaproteobacteria > Sphingomonadales > Sphingomonadaceae > Sphingomonas > Sphingomonas sp. 28-62-20. The sequence goes on along the minus strand of NZ_NCGH01000001.1, from coordinate 237,830 downwards.
ATCGGTGGCGATATAGGCGATCGTCGCGAGCACCCCGGCGTTGCGCAACGCCCGCCCGGCGGTCGCGCCGATGAACACGCCGTCGAGCAGCCAGGCGGGCATGCCGATCACGGGCACCAGTGCGGCATAGGCCAGGAAGGCGATCGCGGCGGACCGGATCGCCGGATTGGGCGTCATCGCGTCGATCAGCGCGGGGCCGGCAAGAAGCGTGATCAGGGCAAAGCCGATCCCGCTCAGCAGCGCGAACTCGCCGGTCAGCCTGATCGCGCGGCGCATCGTTGCGGCGTCGCCGGCGCCGATCGCCTGGCCCACCCGCGCCTCGGTGGTGAAGCAGAAACCGTCGAGCACGAACGCGGCCACCGCGACGAACTGCATCAGCAACTGATTGGCGGCGAGCTGGGTCGCGCCGAGCCGCGCGCCGGCGTTGGTGAACCAGCCGAACAGCAGCAGCAACGCGATCGTCCTGATCATGATATCGGCATTGACCGCGACCAGCCGGCGCAGTGCGGCGCGCCCGACGATCCGCGGCCAGCCATCGCGCAGCCGGGCGATCACGCCCGGGCCGGCGACGCGCACGACAATCACCAGCCCGGCGGCGAGGGCGATCCATTCCGCGCACGCCGTGCCCAGCCCCACCCCGGCGGCGCCGAGATGCCACCCCCAGACCAGCCAGACGTCGAGCGCGATGTTGACGAGGTTGAGGATGAGCTGGACCGCCAGCGCTGATCGCGTCCGCCCCAGACCAAGCAGCCAGCCGCTGATCGCATACAGCGCGAGCGACGCCGGCGCACCCCAGAGGCGCATCGCCATGAACGCGCGCGCCTGCGCGTCGAGCGCGTCGCTGCCCGCGAACAGCAGCAGCGCGAGCGGGATCACCAGCGCCTGCAGCGCGAGCAGCGCCAGCCCGGCGGCGCCACCGATCATCAGCCCGCGCGCCAGCAGCGCCTCGACCTCGGCCCGATCGCGCGCGCCCTGCGCCTGCGCGGTGAGCCCGGTCATCCCCATCCGCAGGAAACCGAAGCTCCAGAACAGGAAGGTGACGATCGTCGTCCCCAGCGCGACCCCGGCGAGCGCGGCGGCGTCCCCCGTGCGGCCGATCACCACGGTATCGGCCACGCCGACCAAAGGCACCGTCACCTGGCCGATCATGATCGGCCAGGCCTGGGCAATAATCGATCGGCGGGTGAGCGCGGGCATGGGCGCCGCCCATACCGGCAAGCCGATTGCGAAACGAGCCCTGTCGCGCCAGCGTGCGCCGGGGGGCGACTCGGATGGCAGCGAGCAGGACGATCGAGACCAATGCCAGCGTGGCGGCGTTTGTCGCCCGGGTGGCGGTGCCCGAGCGCCGCGCCGATGCCGAGGCGCTGATCGCGTTGATGGCCGATGTCTCGGGCCTGCCGCCGAAATTATGGGGGCCGTCGATCATCGGCTTCGGCAGCGTCCATTACCGCTACGAAAGCGGACGCGAGGGCGACATGCCGGCGATCGCGTTCAGTCCGCGCAGGGCCGAACTGGTGCTCTATGTCGGCGCGAGCACCGCCAATATCGCCGCACTGCTGCCGGGCCTTGGCAAGCACCGCACCGGGAAGGGATGCCTTTATGTGAAGCGGCTCGCCGATGTCGATCTGGGCGTGCTCGACCGGCTGGTGCGCGCGGCATGGGAAAACCGGCTGGCGGCGGACGCGGCTTAGCGCGCCACCGGTCACGGCGCTGTCATTCTGGTGGTGTCAGGCTAAGCTGGTCGGGGCAGCCAGGAGTCGGGTAATGAAGACGGTCATCGAATGGAGCACCAGAGCGGCTGTGATCGCGACCGCGCTGCTCACCGCCGGCGCGGCGGGCGCCAGCGACGCGCCTCAATTGCTGCCGACCGGCCAGGCGCTGACCCCGCTCGCCGCCCCCGGCGCGCGGTTCGAGCCGCTCGTCAGCCATGCCGGCCCGATTCCCGACTATATCGCCGACGGCGCCGCCGCGATCGCGGTCAGCCCCAGGGGCGACGAGATGCTCGTGCTGACGAGCGGCTTCAACCGGGTCAACGATGCCAAAGGCGCGCTCAATCTGATCCAGTCGCAGCAATATATCTTCGTCTACCGGATCGACGCGGCCGGCAGCACGCGGCTTCAGACGCTGATGGTGCCGAACAGCTATTCGGGGATTGCCTGGCGCCCCGATGGCAACGGCTTCGTCGTCGGCGGCGGCGCCGACGATGTCGTCCATCTGTTCGCGCGCGGGGCCGCCGGCTTCGCCGCGAGCGGCAAGCCGATCAAGCTCGGCCATGCCCATGGCAATGGTGCCGATGTTCTGCCGCAGGCGGCCGGCGTCGCGGTCAGCCCCGATGGCCGCCGCGCGCTCGTCGCCAATTATTACAACGACTCGGTCAGCCTGATCGATCTTGAGGCGCAGCGAGTCATCGCCGAGCAGGATCTGCGCCCAGGCAAGATCGATGCGGCCGCGCGCGGCGTCGCCGGCGGGGAATTTCCGTTTGCCGTGGTCTGGACCGGCGCCACCCGCGCCTATGTCTCGGCGCCGCGCGACCGCCAGATCGTCGCGCTGACGATCGGCGCGGCGCAGATCGCGGTCGCGCGCCGCGTGGCGACGATCGGCGAGCCCACCGCGATGCTGTTCGATCGCGGCACCAGGCGGCTCTACGCCACCGAGGACAATGCCGATCGGCTGGCGATGCTCGATACCACCGCCAACCGGCTGATCGCCGAACCGCGGCTCGGCCTGCCCGACGCGATCGATACGGGCGCGCTGCCCAAGGGGCTCAATCTCAACGGGCTGGCGCTCACGCCGAACCACCGGCTGCTCGTCACCTATGGTGGCGCCAATGCGGTGGCGATGGTGACCCCGACCGCGCACGGCGCGCGGGTCGACGGGCTGGTGCCGACCGGCTGGTATCCCTCGGCGGTCGCGACCAGCGCCGATGGCGCGCGCGTCTTCGTCATCAACCGCAAGAGCCCGCCCGGACCCAACCCCGATGGCTGCGCGCCCAAGCTGGCGGTGACCAAGGCCCAGCCGACCGCGTGCGGCGCGGCGAACCAATATATCTACCAGCTCGAAAAGGCCGGGCTGCTGCAGTTTCCGATGCCCGGCGCACGCGATCTCGCGCTGACGTCGCGTCAAGTCGCGAGCAACATCGGGCTCGGCGATGCCGCCGCGCGCGCCACGGCCGAGACGGTGATGGCGGCGGTGCGCGCGCGGATCAAGCACGTCATCTTCATCGTCAAGGAAAACCGGACCTATGATCAGGTGCTCGGCGACCTCCCGGTCGGTAACGGCGATCCGCATCTCGCAATTTTGGGCAAAGCGCTGTCGCCGAACCATCACGCGCTCGCGACGGATTTCGTGACGCTCGACAATTTCTACGACAGCGGCGAGCAATCGAGCACCGGCTGGACGTGGACGACGGCGGCGCGCGTGCCCGATCTGCTCGAAAAGACCGCGCCGGTGAATTATGCGCGTCGCGGCCTCGCCTATGAAGCCGAGCAGACCGATCGCAACATCGCGCCGGGGCTCGCCATGGCCGATCGCCGCAAGGCCAATCCGGCGATCCCCGACGATGACGATCTGCTCCCCGGCCCGGCGCTGCTGACCGCGCCCGACGGCGATGACGATGCCGAAGCCGGCCAGGGATTTCTGTGGAATGCCGCGCTCAAGGCAGGGCTCACCGTGCGCAACTATGGTTTCGCCGATGTCTCGGTCTATGATGACGGCGCCCCGGGTGCGGTGCCGCTGATCCGCGACCCCGCCAAGGAACAACGCCCGATCTTCACCTCGGGCGCGCCCGCGCTGACCGCCCACAGCGATCCCTATTTCCGCGGGTTCGATCAGAAGATGCCCGATTACTGGCGCGTGCTCGAATGGCAGCGCGAATTCGCCGCGCAGGAAGCCGCCGCCCGCATGCCGGCGCTCACCCTGCTCCGGCTGTCGCACGATCATTTCGGCGATTTCGCCAAGGCGATCGACGGCGTGAACACCGTCGAGACCCAGATGGCCGACAATGATTATTCGGTCGGCATGGTCGTCGAGACGGTCGCCCACAGCAAATTCCGCGATTCGACGCTGATCTTCGTGATCGAGGACGACGCCCAGAACGGTACCGATCATGTCGATGCGCGGCGCAGCATCGCCTTTGTCGTCGGCCCCTATGTGCGCCAGCGGGCGCTGGTCTCGACGCGCTACACCACCGTCAGCATGTTGCGCACGATCGAGGCGGTGCTCGGGCTCGAGCCGCTCGGGCTCAACGACGCGATGGCGGCGCCGATGGCGGACATTTTCGATCTGGCGCAGCAGCGCTGGGACTATCGCGCGGTGGCCGCGGACGTGCTGCGCACCACCCGGCTGCCGATCCCGAACGATCGCTTTCTGGCGGCGCAAGCCGCCGCCACGGCCCCGCCACACAGCGCGGCCTATTGGGCAGCGGCGATGCGCGGGCAGGATTTCAGCGGCGAGGACCGGCTCGACACCAGGGCCTTCAACACCGCCTTGTGGCGGGGGCTCGGCAGCGGGCCCGAGCCCGTCGCGCGCAGCGGCGCCGACCTGCGCGCGAACCGCGACGCCATCGTCGCGGCCGCGGCCATGCGAAGCGGCACCCGCTGACCGTCACCCGCCGGGCCGGACCGGGGGGTCGTGGGCGCCATTCTATCGATTTGACAAGCGGCCCCCAATCCACGCAAAAACATCGGCTTATGCTCATTTGGGGGAATGACTGCCATGCCACGCGCCGCCGCCAGCGCCAAAGCCGATTGCGGCTTTGCGCTGCTCGCCTATCAGCTGATCATCGTCGAAAAGAAGGTGCCGCTCGCCGATCTCGCGCTCAAGATCGGGATGAGCTACAGCGCGCTGCACAGCCGGTTGAACCGGCGCACCCGCTTCCATCCCGACGAGATCAGGCGGCTGATCGCGTGCCTCCCCGATCAGCGGCTGGTACAGTATTTCACCGCCGATTCGCCCTTCGTCGTGGCGGCGCGCGCCGATCCGCTCAAGGACGATGTCGCGAGCATCCGGACCGCCGTCGCCCGGGCGATGCGCGAGACGATCGACGTGATGAGCGTGGTCGTGACCTCGCTCGAATCGGGGCTGACGCTCGATCACCGCGATCGCGCGACGATCCTCAAGGAAGTGCATGAGGCCGAATCGGCGATGGCGAGCGTGCACCTCGCGCTCGCCCGCCCGGCGGCGGTCATGCCGATCGAATGAGCGGCTCGGGCAGCGCGTCGGGCAGGCGATAGGCGCGCTCGCCCTCGTACATGTAATCGCGCGTGATCGGCAGCGCGTCGCGGCTCTTGGCGAATTGCAGCTGATAGTTGACGAGCCCGCCATAGCGGAAGGCACAGAGCGCGCCGGCCAGGTAGAATTGCCACATCCGGTAGAAACGCTCGTCGTAAAGCGCGATTATCTGCGCGCGCGCGGCAACGGTGCGATCATACCAGTGCTGGAGCGTGTGCGCATAATGGAGCCGCAGCACCTCGACGTCGGTGAGGAAGAAACGCAGTCCCTCGTTGGCGCGGACGATCTCCGACAGGGCCGGGTTGTAGCCGCCGGGGAAGATATATTTGACCGTCCACGCGTCGGTGACCGAGGGCGGCCCGGCGCGACCGATGGTGTGGAGCAGCATCACGCCCTTGTCGGCGAGCAGATCGCGGCAGCGCGTCATGAAGGTGCGATAGTGCGCGGTGCCGACATGTTCGAACATCCCGACCGAGACGATCCGGTCGAACTGGCCGGTCACCTCGCGATAGTCGATCAGCTCGAACCGTACCTTGTCAGCGACGCCGGCCTCGGCCGCGCGGCGCCGGGCGACCTTGAGCTGTTCCTCGGAGAGCGTGACGCCGAGCACGTCGGCGCCGGTCTTCGCGTGCAGATAGAGCGCCAGCCCGCCCCAGCCGCAGCCGATGTCGAGCACCGTCATGCCCGGTTCGAGCGCCAGCTTGGCGGCGATATGCGCCTTCTTGTCGGCCTGTGCCTGCTCGAGGCTGTTGCCCGGATCGGTGAAATAGGCGCAGCTATATTGGCGATCGGCATCGAGGAAGAGATCGTAGAGCCGGTCGGACAGATCATAGTGATGCGCGACATTGCGCTTTGACCGGCGCGCCATGTTGATCCGGCCGATCCGGTGGGTGATCGCCTGAAGCGCGCGCACCGGCGCCGACGCCTGAAGCGCCTTGGCGCCGTCTTCCCACAGGTCGTTTGCGGTGAGCAATGTCACGAGATCGAGCACGTCGCCCGACTCGACCACCATCCGCCCGTTCATATAGGCTTCGCCCGCGCCGAGCCCGGGGTCGCGCAGGATCGCGCCGGCGGCGCCCTTGTCGGTAAAGCGCAGGGTCACGCTCGGCAGCGATGGATCGGGCGTGCCGAAGGCCTGGCGGCGGCCATCGGCATGGATCACGGTCAGGTGCCCGCGCCTGACGCGGCGGGCCAGAAACGCATCGATCAGTGCCATGGTCGGATCAGCTGCCCTCAGATCCCTGCATAGGTATCATAATCGACATGATCTTCCCAATAGCCTCCCTTGCCGAGGCCGACCTCGTCGAGCGACGCCACCGCCTGCAGCCGCATGACATATTTGGCCTGCTTGTAGCCGAGATGGCGCTCGGCCCGGAGCCGGATCGGCGCGCCGTGCGGCACGGTGATCGGCGCGTCGTTCATCGTATAGGCCAGGATCGTCTGCGGATGAAAGGCGTCGAACATGTCGATCGAGGTATAATAGGCATTGCCATGAAACAGATCGGCGCAGTGGAAGATGATGTACCGCGCGCTGGTCTTGACGTCGGCCGCCTTCAGGATGTTGCCGAGCATCGGCCCGTGCCATTTGCCGATCGCACTCCAGCCCTCGACACAGTCGTGCCGGGTGATCTGGGTGCGGGCCGGCATCTGCTGCAACTGCGCGAGCGACAGCGCGAGCGGGCGATTGACGAGCCCGTCGACCTGGAGCTTCCAGTTGGCGAATTTCTCGGCGGCCATCGCGCTATAGGCGGGCGTTCCCGGGTTGAGCGTGCCGTTGGCGCGGAACACCGGCGACATCTCGGCGGCGGTGAATTCCTTGGCGAGCGAGTGCCGGCTCGAGATCGCGCGCTGCAGCACGCGGTGCGCTTCGTCCTCGCTGAACAGGATCTTTCGAAACGTCTCGTTCTGGGCAAGCTTGTCGCAGCCCGAGAGCAGCAGCCCCGCCCCCGAGGCGGCGCCGGTGACGAGCGCGCGGCGTGTGATGATCGACGACATCAATGGTCCCCCTCGGGTACGCGCCAGTAACCGGTAAACATCGACCGCACCTCGTTGATCGGCCCGGCGAGGATGACCAAGGCGAGATGGACGATGATGAAGCCGATGATCGCGATCATGGCGATGAAATGAATCGAGCGCGCCGAAGACCGCCCGCCGAACAGTTCGATCAGCCACGGCCAGGCGGCATCCATCCCCGGCGACATCGCCAGGCCGGTGAAGATGATCGCCGGGATGAAGACGAAGATCGCCGAAGCATAGGCGATCTTCTGAAGCACGTTGAACGCGCCGGGATCCTTGGGATCGTGAAAGCGCAGCGCGAGATGTTCCTTGATGTCGAACCAGAGATGCCCCGGCGTCAATTCGCCCGCCTTGATCCGCAGATCGCGCTGGAAATGGCGATTGGCGAGGCTCGACACCATGAACAGCAGGAGGTTGAACGCCAGGACCAGCGCGAAGAACAGGTGCCACCGGCGGGACAGCGCGAGATTGTAGCTGCCCGGGATCGTCATCCAGCCGGGCACGTGCGGGATATGAAGCCACGCCGGATCGGGATTCGCGCCGAACTGCCCCCAATAGAGATGCGGGTGCGCGTTGAGGATGCCCAGCCCGCTGCCGATCATCACGAAAATCGTGACGACATTGATCCAGTGCCAGATCCGCGTCGCCAGCCGATGTTTGTAGAGCCGGGTGCCGGGAGCCGGCGGGGCGCTTGCCGCGATCGGCGCGCGATCGCTGCTTGGCGGCGCGGCCGTCGATGCGGTGTCGGTCGTTGCGTTCATCAATGGCCTCCACAGCCCCCATGGCCGCATGCGCAGCTTATGCTATCGGCGTATCGGGCGCCAAGGAACCTTCGGCCAATGCTTTTGTGGGAGCAAGATTTGAAAAAGCACCATTCCTACGAACCAAGGCACGGCCACGGCCTGAAACACGATCCGCTCAACGCGATCGTGGCGCCGCGGCCGATCGGCTGGATCAGCACGATCAGCGACGCGGGCGTCGGCAACCTTGCGCCGTACAGTTTTTTCAACCTGTTCAACTATGCCCCGCCGATCATCGGGTTCGCCTCGATCGGCTGGAAGGACAGCGCCGCCAATATCGACGCAACCGGCGAATTCGTGTGGAATCTCGCCTCGCGCGCGCTTGCCGAGGCAATGAATGCTTCCTCGGCGACGGTGGCGCCCGGGGTCGACGAATTCGCGCTGGCCGGGCTCGAGACATTGCCCTCGACGCTGGTCGCGCCGGCGCGGGTCGCGCTGAGCCCGGTCCAGTTCGAATGCCGCCATACCCAGACGCTCCGCCTGACCGGGGCAGACGGCGCCGCCACCGATGCCTGGCTGATTCTCGGCGAGGTGATCGCGGTGCACATCGACGAGGCGATGATCGAGGAGGGCGTGTATCAGACGATTCGCGGCGATCCGGTGCTGCGCGGCGGCGGCTGGGGCGATTATTTCACGATCGATCAATCGGCGCTGTTTCGGATGCGGCGTCCCGATTGAGAGCGGGCAGGGCGGCGGCCCGGCCTATCGGCACGCGCGCCAGCCCATGCCGCCGCGGTCCGCCTGGTCCATGTGCAGGTGATCGGCATGCGCGGCGTTGTAATCGGGGGAAAGTACGGTCGCGAACACCCGGCACCCGCCGTCTCTGACGGCGTGGAGAAAGGCGCCCTTTTTGCCGGAGTCGTGCCAGTCGCCCCGAACGGACACCCGCCGACCATCGCGCAGGACGAAGCCGCTGATGTCGATGGCATCGGCGGTCGCATGCTCGCTCCACGCGCCGGTCGATCGGCCATAAAGGCGGCGGCACGAATAGCTTCCGAAATGTTCGAGTCGCGCGACCGGCTCGCCGAGGAGGCGAAACGCCGCGGGTTGCACCACCTCGGTTTGCCAGGCGATCAGCCCCACCGCGACCGGACAGGAGGGCCGCACCGTCGCCGGGCTGAGCGCGAGCATCGCCTGGCGCGGATCGATCCGCACCGCATCCGCGACCCGGCACCGATCCTCACCGCGCGGCGGCGCGGGCTCGAACGCGATGCCCGTCGCCCGCAGCAGCGCGAGGCACGCCGATCGCTGGCCGGTCAGCGCGGCGATCTTGCGGCCGGTGAAGAGCCCGATCGGTTGATCGAGCCGCAGCGGCGTCCAGGGCAGATCCTGCGGCGGCGGCCGCAGCGCGGCAAAAGCCACGAGCGCGACGCCCGCCACGATCGCCAGCAGGAGCAGCCGGCGCAGCCAGCGGAGCATCAGGGGGAGAACCATGCGGCAACCAACAACTCGGACCGCATCGGGATGCATCGATCTTTGGCACCGCCGTTTCAAGCGGGCCGCTGCACGCCCGTCTCTTCAGCCCAATGCCGCCTGCTTCTCGTCGGCGAGCCGATCGAGTTCGGCGCGGCTCTTCTTTTCGCTCGCGGTCTTGAGCTGGCCGCAGGCGGCATCGATATCGCGGCCGCGCGGGGTGCGCACCGGCGCCGAATAGCCTGCCTCGAAGATGATGTCCGAAAAACGCCGGATCCGATCGGGCGCCGACGTCTCGTAAGGCGCGCCCGGCCACGGGTTGAACGGGATCAGATTGACCTTGGCCGGCAGCTTGTACTTGCGGATCAGCCGGACGAGTTCGTGCGCCTCGGCATCGCTGTCGTTCTTGTCCTTCAGCATCACATATTCGAAGGTGATCCGCCGGGCGTTGTTCGCGCCGGGATAATCGGCGCACGCCTGGAGCAGTTCCTCGATCCCGTATTTGCGGTTCAAGGGCACGATCTCGTCGCGCACTTCCTTCGTCACGCCGTGGAGCGAGACCGCGAGATTGACGCCGATCTCCTCGCCCGCGCGCGCCATCATCGGCACCACGCCCGAGGTGGAGAGCGTGATCCGCCGCTTGCTGAGGGCAAGGCCGTCGCCGTCCATGATCAGCTTGAGCGCATCGCGCACCGCCTCGAAATTATAGAGCGGCTCGCCCATCCCCATCATGACGATGTTGGTGAGCAACCGCCCCTCGGGCTGGCTCGGCCATTCGCCGAGGCCGTCGCGCGCGAGCATCACCTGGCCGACGATCTCGCTCGCCGTCAGGTTGCGGACCAGCCGCATCGTGCCGGTGTGGCAGAAGCGGCAATTGAGCGTGCAGCCGACTTGGCTCGATACACACAACGTCCCGCGATCGGCATCGGGGATGAAGACCATCTCGTAATCCTGGCCGTCATCGCTCCGCAGCAGCCATTTGCGCGTGCCATCGGTCGAGACCTGCGCCTCGATCACTTGCGGGCGGCTGATCACGAAGCGCTGCTCGAGCCAGGGCTGCATCGTCTTCGAGATATCGGTCATCACCGAAAATTGCGTCGCGCCGCGATTATACATCCAGTGCCAGAGCTGTTTGGCGCGCAGCTTCGCCTGTTTGGGCTCGAGCTGGGCGGTTTCGAGCGCCAGGCGGAGATCGGCCTTGCTGAGCCCGATCAGGTCGATCCGGCCATCGGCGCGCGGCTCGAAGGCGCGCGGCACGGGCACGGGATCGATGTGCCCGGGGATGGGCATGGTCAGGGCTTCGGTGATCTGCATCGCGGGCACATAGGCGATCTGGCGATGATTTTCCACTGGGACGCGGTCAACGCCCCACGCACCCCAGAGCCGCCGCATCGATCGCGGTCGCCGCGCCCCGCAGCGCATAGACGTCGGCGAACGGGCGCCCGCCCTTGCCGAGCGCCTCGACGCTCATGCTGCGCCCCGATCGGATCGCCGAGACGATCGCGGCATCGGTGCGCGAATCGGCGGCCCAGGCATCGGCGCTGCCGGCGACGAGTTCGAACCGGCGCTCACCGACGCTGAGCGTCACCTTGGCGCGGGGATCGCGCGCGCGGCTCAGCCGGATGTGCAGCTGCGCGTGCGCGCCCTGACCGGGCCAGGTGGCGATGCTGGCAAACGGGCGCCACGTCGATGCGCCGCCCGCCTGAACCGGCGTCGAGATCGCAAAGCATTTGAGCGGCGACGGATCGCGAAACGCTCCCCAGCGATCATAGATACCCAGCGGATCGCGGGCGGGCGCGGGCGCGCTCGCCAGCAGCAGGAGCAGCACGACGGGCGCCCGCTTCATGCCGGGGCGAATCCGGTGCCGCGGTGGACGAGCGTTTCGACGCCCGCTTCGATCATCACCAGCGATCCCTGCGGGACGCTCGGCGCGGCCGGGGCGCCGATCGCCGGCATGGCGTCGGCACCGGTCATCAACCCGCGCAGCACCCGGCTCGACAGCCCGTGCATGATCACCAGCCGGTCGCCCGGATCGTCGTCCGTGTCGGCGAGCCATCCCGACAGCCGCGCCGCCATGGCGGGATAGGTTTCGCCATCGGGCGCCGATTTGAGCAGCCCGGTGCCGGGATGGACCAGCTCGCCAACTTCGGCGGCGAGATCGGCATAATAGCGCTCGCCCCAGCTGCCCGTGCCCAGTTCGGCGAGGCGCGGATCGGTGTGCGCCTGATGCCAGTCGAGACCGACATGCTCGACGACGACCGCCAGCGTCTGCAGCGCGCGCCCGGTCGGCGATGCCCACAGCGTCAGGCGCGGCATCCGTCCCAGACAAGCGGCCAGCGCCGCCCCCATCTCGTCGGCCTGGGCGAAGCCGGCGCGGGTCAGCGGGGTATGATGGACATCGCCCTGAATGCGCCGGGCGGCGTTGAAGACGGTTTCGCCGTGGCGGGCGATGAAGTCGCGCCCGCGGCGCGTGCGTTTGCAATCCATGCGCCCCGTTTCAACCGGGTGTGCCCGAAAAGCAACGCTTTCCCGGGTTTATCTGGCGTTCATGAAACACCCGGCGCGCTCGTTCATTGAGCCTTCCGTCCCGCTGTTCGGGGCCTGTAAACACTGGAGTTTTTCAATGCGTACCCTCTTTTCCGCGCTCAGCCTGAGCGCCCTCGCCGCCGCGACGCTCGCCACCCCCGCGCTTGCACAGGATACCGGCCGCGCGCCGTTCACGGGTCCTCGCGTCGGCGCGATTCTCGGCTATGATGGCACCCGGCCCGGCAGCAGCACCGATTCGGACATTGCCGGGGACGACCAGACCGCCGACGGCCTGCTCTACGGGGGGGATGTCGGCTATGATGTCGCCGCCGGGCGGTTCGTTTTCGGCGCCGAGGCCGAGCTGACCGCCGGCGACGGCACCACCGAAACCGGCCGCCACTTCAATCTCGATGGCTACCGCGTCGGCGCGGGGGTGGAACGCGCGCTCTCGCCGAGCACCTACGCCAAGATTGAATATCGCTATTCCAACTACGCCAATGCCCGCCTGGAATTTCCGAATGGCACCAATACCAACAACTTTTCGGTCGATACCGATCGGCATGGGCTGGCGGTAGGCCTGGGCTTCCGCCTCTAAGCCGCACTTGCCCCGAAAGGGCGCAAAGCGGCAGGGCCGGGGCGCTTGCCCCGGCCCCTTTTATGTTTAAGGAAAGGGACACGGCGAATTGCCCCCGGCACGGATTTCTTGCCGGGGCAGTCACCCCGGGATTATTGCCCGGGCGAACATCAAGGGCGGCCGCCCGGGGGAGACCAATGAAGGCCACGATCGAACGCGCAACCTTGCTTAAGGGCTTGAGCCACGTCCAGTCTGTGGTCGAGCGGCGCAACACCATTCCGATCCTCTCCAACGTCCTGATCGAGGCGACCGCTGACGGCACGATCAAGCTGATGGCGACCGATCTCGATCTCCAAATCAATGAACATATCGCCGCCAATGTCGAAACGCCGGGCGCGACGACGGTTTCGGCGCACACGCTGTTCGACATCGCGCGCAAATTGCCCGAGGGCAGCCAGGTCAGCCTGAGCGCGGCCGAGGGCCGGATGACGATCATGGCGGGCCGTGCCAAGTTCCAGCTCGCGACGCTCCCACGCGACGATTTCCCGGTGATCGCCGAGGGCGAACTGCCGACCAGCTTCGAACTCCCCGCCGAGACGCTGAAACAGATCATCGACAAGACGCGCTTTGCGATCTCGACCGAGGAAACGCGCTATTATCTGAACGGCATCTTCCTTCACGTATCGGACGATCCGAGCCCGGTGCTCAAGGCCGCCGCCACCGACGGCCACCGGCTCGCGCGCGTGACGGTCGCCCGGCCGGATGGCGCCGAGGGAATGCCCGACGTGATCGTGCCGCGCAAATGCGTCGCCGAGCTGCGCAAATTGCTCGACGAAATCGACGGTTCGGTCGGCGTTTCGCTTTCGCCGACCAAGATCCGGTTCGATCTCGGCCAGGCGCTGCTGACCTCGAAGCTGATCGACGGCACTTTCCCCGATTACAGCCGTGTGATCCCGACCGGCAACGACAAGATTCTCAAGATCGATCCGCGCGCGTTCGAAGAAGGCGTGGATCGCGTCTCGACGATCGCGACCGAAAAGACGCGCGCCGTGAAGATGGCGCTCGACCGCGACAAGATCACGCTGTCGGTCACCAGTCCCGAAAACGGCACAGCGGCCGAAGAAGTCTCGGGTGATTATGCAGCCGCGCCGTTCGAGATTGGCTTCAACAGCCGCTATCTGCTCGACATTCTGGGCCAGGTGCATGGCGATACCGTCGAGGTCCACCTCGCCGACGCCGCGGCGCCGACGCTGATCCGCGAGAACGACAAGGCGCCGGCGCTCTACGTGATCATGCCGATGCGGGTGTAACGGACCGGGGTGAGTCGGCACAGGGGACTGCCGATCGATCGCGGGATGCCAAATTGGGGACCTGAACGGGGGGAAGTATGCGTTTATTCGTGGCGTTGGTTGCTTGCCTCGCGATGTACGGGATTTCCTCAGCCCCAGCCCGAGCCCAGGATCTTCAGGAGGCCGAGCGGCAGCTCGATCAGATGCGCCAGGCCGTGCGCGACATGGATTCGACCGGCATGCCGGAGAATATCAAGCAGGGCTGGCGCGACCTGCTCCGCGATGCCGAGGCCGATGTCGCACGGTTGCGCGCTGAGGAGGCGCAGGCTGCGGCGCAACCAGCGGCGGCACCCGAGCCGCCCGCTCCGGCGTCCAGTGACTCGCTTCCCGCAGAACTTGGCGCCCCGCTTCCTGTGTTGGTGACGGTCCCGCTGACGCCGTCGTCCGGTGAGTCGGCGTTCGTCCAGGTCAACACACGCATATTCCTCTGCGGCGGGGCGATCATGCTGTCCTATTCGCTCCATCCGGTGCCCGAGCGCCGCATCGAGGCGATCCGTTTTTCAGGCCAAGTGTCGGGGCCCGACGGCGCGCTTTACCCGTTCGAGGCGCCCGGCGCACGTGCCGAGCCTGGCGACGCGCTGGGATGCGATCACCAGACCGTGGCCATCACCTCGCTCGATCGCCATGAGAAGGACCTGATCCAACATACCTACACGAACGGCCAGGACGTTTGGCGCCGCAGGGACATGGTCGAGCATCTGCTCGGCCGGTTCCATATCCAGGCGTTTCCGGCACCCTGGCCCGCCGGTTCAAGCCTGACGTCGAACGCCGAGCAAGCCAGGGCCAAGGCCGAAGCCGACGCGGCCGATCGTCAGAAGACGCAGAAGATTTACGACGAAGCCAAGCAGCGCAGCGAAGCCGTCGCCGCCGAAGCGGCGCGAAAGCAGCAGGCCTATGAAGCCGAGCAGGCCAAATTCCGGAACGCCCAGGCCCAATATCTCGCCGACAAGGCAGCGAACGACGCTGCCGTCGCCAAAGCCAAGGCGGCCCGCGAGGATTACGAAAGACGGCTTGCCGAGTATGAAGCCTCGATCGGCAAAGCGCGGGTGAAGCTTCCCGATCGGTGAATGGATCGGCGCCCGCCGCGCATCATTGACGGCAATGACCGGATAATTTATTAACATCGATGTCAGTAAGGATCGACTCGATGGCGAAGCTTCCTCCCTTTCCCGGCACCACCGGTCGGCGCGACTGGAAGACGGCGTTTGCCGCCGTCCGCAAGCTAATGAACAATGGCGACGACACGACGCAGGTCTTCCTGATCATGCGCGCGCTCAACGTCGGCAACGCGCCCAAGAACTATGCGCGCTTCATCGCGACCGCCGAGGGCGGAAGGATGGCTTATCAACGCGTCGAACTCGCGCGCAAACTCGCCGATCCCGCCTATGTCGCGCAATTCGCGCCCGGCACGGTCGGTGCAGCTTATCGCGATTTTCTGGCGACGACCGGCTATTCGGCCGACGGGCTGGCCGAAGTCAGCAAGGTGATCAGCGAAGACGAGATGATGCACCCCTATGCCTGGTTCGGGCGCCGGGTGCGCGACACGCATGATCTCTGGCATGTGCTCAACGGCTACAAGGCCGACGAGTCGCTCGGCGAAGGCGCCCTGGTCGCCTTCAGCTATGCTCAGGTCGGCGGGCTCGGCTGGGCGTTCATCGCCGCGGCCGCCGCGCTCAAGAGTATCGGCGTGACCGGCAACCTGCTGTTCGCCAAGGCGGTGTGGGAAGGCTATGCTCGGGGTCGCAGGGCGAAATGGCTGATCGCCGAGGATTATGAGCACTTGCTCCACGAGCCGATCGACTCAGCTCGTGCGCGGCTGGGGCTGACGACGCCGGTCGCCTATCTGAAGGCGCAGCGCGAGCTAGGTGCGCTCGCCTCCTATCTCAGCCAGCCGAAGCCCGTCGCCGCCCCGGCCACCACCTGAGCTAGTCGCGCTCGGGCACCGGCACGTTGAAGCCGTTGAGCGTCATCGACACCAGTGCGTAAAGCCCGACGAGATAGATGAGCTCGTTCGCGCCGCGCTGGCCGAACGTCTCTACGGCGAGCCGGTAGCAGGGTTCGGGCAGCACCCCGCCATTCACCAGCGCGAAGGCGACGTCATAGGCGACGCCCTGTTCGTGGGGGAGATCATGGGGCTTCACATTGGCGCAGAGTTCGGAGAGGCGCTGCGCCGGCATTCCCTCGCGCTCGGCGACGGCGATATGCGCGTAAAGTTCATAGGCCGCATCGAAATGCGCCCCCGTGACCAGAATCGCGATCTGGCGCGCCGGATCGGGCAGACTCGCCTGCGCGGTCATCGCCTTGGTCAGGTCCCACACCGCCTTACCGATGGCGGGCTCGTGCAGCCAAGGGTTCCAAGGGCCCATTAGCGCACCATCCTCCCGGACCGTCTTGAAATCGCTAAAGTTTCTCGAAATACCCGCCTTCATATCGGCGTAGAGCGCTTGCTGCTCGGGGGTGAGGTCGGCGGGGGGGATCAGGGGCAGGCGCATCGGCTATCTCCATCAGGGCATGCCCCAAGCGGCCGGGGCGAGCGATGGTTCCACCAAGCACGCGGGTGCGAAAGTTGCGCGACAGCGGCGGAGTTGCGCTAAGGCAGCAGCAATGCTTGGCCGCCTCGTCCTGACCGATTTCCGCAACCATGCCGATCTGACGATCCAGCCAGGCCCCGGCTTCGTCGTGCTGACCGGGGATAATGGCGCGGGCAAGACCAATATCCTCGAGGCGGTGTCGCTGCTCGCGCCCGGCCGGGGTCTGCGCCGCGCGGCGCTGGCGGCGATGGCGCGACATGGGGGGAGCGGCGGCTTCGGCGTGGCGGCGCGGCTCGCCGACGCGACCGACCTCGCGACCGGCACCCAGCCGAGCGCGCCCGAGCGCCGGATCGTCCGGGTCCAGGGCGCGCCGACCGCTGCGACCGCGCTGGCCGATTGGCTGACGGTCTTGTGGCTGACCCCCGCGATGGACCGGCTGTTCACCGAACCTGCCGGCGAGCGGCGGCGCTTCCTCGACAGGCTGACCTTGGCGCTCAGCCCCGGCCATGCCGTCCATGCCAATCGCTACGAAGCCGCGATGCGCGCGCGCAACCGCCTGCTCGGCGAAGAGGGGCCCACCGATGCCGACTGGCTGGGCGCGCTCGAAGCGCAAATGGCCGAGCATGGCGCGGCGATCGATGCCGCACGGGCAGCGACCGTCGGCGCGCTCGGCGCTTCGCTCGCCGACCATCCCCAAGGTGTTTTTGCGCGCGCGGGGCTGGTGCTCGAAGGCTGGACCGGGGCCGGCGACACGCTCGCTGCCGATCTCGCGAACGGGCGCCGTCGCGATGCCGCCGCCGGGCGGACGCTGGCTGGGCCGCACCGGACCGATCTGGGCGTCACCCATCTCGGCAAGCGCCAGCCCGCCGCGCTGTGCTCGACCGGCGAGCAAAAGGCGTTGTTGCTCGGGATCGTGCTCGCGCATGCCGATCTGGTCGCGGCCCGCCGGGGCACGGCGCCGGTGCTGCTGCTGGACGAGGTCGCCGCTCATCTCGATCCGATGCGGCGGGCGGCGCTGTTCGATCGGCTGGCGGGGATCGGCCAGGTATGGATGACGGGAACCGAGCCCGGGCTATTCGAGGGGATCGAGAGCGCTGCTTCCCGCTTCGAAGTCGCTTGCGGGCGGGTCACGCAGCGCGTCTAGCGCGATGCGCAAGCGGCGCAGCGTCGGCAGCACCGCCTCGATCTCGGCGTCGCTGAGGATAGCGCCGATGATCGGCATCAACGGCGCGACGGCGGCCATCGCGGCGTCGCGCGCGGCGCGCCCCCGATCGGTGAGCGATACCAGCTTGGCGCGGCCATCGGCGGGATCGTCGCGAATCGCGACGAGTCCTCCGCGCGCGAGCCGGCCGAGCGTGCTCGTCATCGTCGGGCGGGTGACCTGAAAGGCATTGGCGAGCTGCGCGGGCGAGCGTTCACGATGGCCGAGCCGGACGAAATGGTTGAGCACCGCGAACTGCGCACGAGTCATCCCCGGTGTCAGCGCGCGCGCCAGCAGGGTACCGCCGAGCTGGTCGATGATGCCGATCTCGTTGAACAATTCGAACCCGATCGGGTCCCGATACGGGGCGTTCATACGAGATGATGGTCCAGCGGCCAGCGCGGGGCGGGCAAGACCGGTGCGGCGGTACCGATCCGCGCGAGCATCTGCAACCGCTGCGCCCCGCTCAACCCGAATAGCGCATGGATGCGCGCGAAATCATCGGCCATCTCGGGATATTCCTGCAGCGCCTGACTCATCGGGCAGATCTCCAGCCCGAGCGCGGCCGCGCGCAGCGTCGCGCGGACATAGCGGCGCCCGACCTCGAGCTGCTCGGCGCGGCTGTTGCCCGGCGTCGCGATCCAGACGATCGCCGGCACCGAGCCGCACTGGTCCTGCACCATTTTGAGCCCCGCTTTGAAGCCCATCGACGATGGATCAGCCAAGCTCGCTTGGTCGAGCAGGCCGATCGCGTGCATCGCCTCGATCAGCGGCCCGCCGACGGGCAGCCCATCAGGCGTCGCGTCCATTTCGGCGGCGCCGATCCGCATGACGTCAACGCTTTCCATGAAGACGCGGTGGTTGAGCGTTTCGGTCGTCATCGCGCCAACGGTGAGGCGGCGTAGGCCGGCGAGGAAGTCGGGGTCCGCGCTGGTCTTCGCCTCATCCTGGCCGACAAGCGCCAGCTGCCTGGCCGTCGGCGGGGTCGGATCATAGATGTTGCGATTGGTGTGGCGCCGAACGATCGCCGCGAACAGCGGATCGCGGCGGACCGACGCGTCGCGGTGAAAGCGCAGCAGCGCGATCGGTCGCGCGTCGAGCCGGGGCTGAGGATCGCCCTCGGGGAAAGGCGTGACATCGAGCGCATAGCCACGCTCGGCCGCCGCGATCCGCGCCAGCTCCATAAAGGTGCCAAAGCCGATGGTGACCTGCCGGTCGAACGGATCGGTCTCGGGCAGACGCTTGGCGAGGTCGCAGGTCAGCGCGACGCGATCGCTGTCGATCAGATGGATCAGCCACGGCTGGCGATTATGGGGATTGGGGGCGAGGATCGCATAGCGCAAAGCGGCAAGGCGCGGGTCGGCGCCCGGACGCGGGTCGATCCGCCACGGCGCGATCGCCGTGGTTGGCGTGCGCATCACCCGCCATGCGGCTCCCGCCCCGACCAGAGCCAGGCCGATGCCGCCCCCAGCACCGAGGATGATCGACCGTCTCGAAAGCGGCATGGCGGACCTCAATTGATTAGATATCGCATCAGATACTTCGATATCTAATCATCTGCAACCGGGGTCGCGCGATCGATGCCATTTTGCTTCCGTTTCGCCGGCACCGACCCTATATGCTTGCCATGGCAGAAGACCCCAATACCAACGACTATGGCGCCGATTCGATCAAGGTGCTCAAGGGCCTCGATGCGGTCCGCAAACGACCCGGCATGTATATCGGCGATACCGATGATGGTTCCGGTCTACACCACATGGTGTTCGAGGTCAGCGACAACGCGATCGACGAGGCGCTTGCCGGGCATTGCGACCGGATCGACATCGTCCTCAACCCCGACGGATCGGTCTCGGTGACCGACAATGGCCGCGGGATTCCGACGGGTATCCACACCGAGGAAGGCGTGTCCGCCGCCGAGGTGATCATGACCCAGCTCCACGCGGGCGGGAAGTTCGAGAACACTTCGAACGACAATGCTTATAAGGTGTCGGGCGGATTGCACGGCGTCGGCGTGTCTGTGGTCAATGCGCTGAGCGAATGGCTCGACCTGACGATCTGGCGCGACGAGACCGAGCATTATATGCGCTTCGCGTTCGGCGACGCGGTCGCCCCGCTGAAGGTGGTTGGCCCCGCGCCCGGCAAGAAAGGCACCCGCGTCACCTTCTTCCCGAGCCCTGCCACCTTCAAGATCACCGAATTCGATTTCGACAAGCTCGAACATCGCTACCGCGAGCTCGCCTTCCTCAATTCGGGGGTGCGGCTGTTCCTGAGCGATGCGCGGCATGAGGACGTCAAGACCGTCGAGCTTTATTATGAGGGCGGGATCGCGGCGTTCGTAAAATATCTCGATCGCAACAAGGTGCCGCTGATGCCGGAGCCCGTCGCGATCAACGGCACCCGCGACGACGTCACGATCGACGTCGCGCTCGAATGGAACGATTCTTACTACGAGAACGTCCTCGCCTTCACCAACAACATTCCGCAGCGCGACGGCGGCACGCATCTCGCCGCGTTCCGCGCAGCGCTGACCCGCACGATCAACAATTACGCCGAGAAATCGGGGCTGCTGAAGAAGGAAAAGGTCACGCTGACCGGCGACGACATGCGCGAAGGATTGACCGCGATCGTCTCGGTGAAGCTGCCCGACCCGAAATTCTCCTCGCAGACCAAGGACAAGCTGGTCTCCTCCGAGGTGCGCCAGCCGCTCGAAAGCCTGATGGCCGACAAGCTGGCCGAGTGGCTCGAAGAGAATCCCGCGCATGGCCGGGCGATCGTCGGCAAGGTGATCGATGCCGCCGCCGCGCGCGAGGCCGCGAAGAAGGCGCGCGAGCTGACCCGACGCAAGGGCGTGATGGACATCGCCTCGCTGCCCGGCAAGCTCGCCGACTGCCAGGAGCGCGACCCCGCCAAGTCCGAACTCTTCCTGGTCGAGGGCGATTCGGCTGGCGGCTCGGCCAAGCAGGGCCGTGATCGCCATTTCCAGGCGATCCTCCCGTTGCGCGGCAAGATCCTCAACGTCGAACGCGCGCGGTTCGACAGGATGCTGTCGAGCCGCGAGATCGGCACGCTCATCCAGGCGATGGGCACCGGCATCGGCCGCGACGATTTCAACGTCGAAAAGCTGCGCTATCACAAGATCGTGATCATGACCGACGCGGATGTGGACGGCGCGCATATCCGCACGTTGCTGCTGACCTTCTTCTACCGGCAGATGCCCGAGATCATCACCCAGGGGCACCTCTTCATCGCCCAGCCACCGCTCTACAAGGCGACGCGCGGGCGATCCGAAGTCTATCTGAAGGACGACAACGCGCTCGACGAGTATCTCGTCGAGAACGGCGTCGCGCTGTCGGTGCTCGAAGGTGCGGGCGGCGCGCGGTCAGGCGCCGATCTGCGTAGTCTGGTCGATCACGCTCGGCGGATGCGGACGCTGATGCGTTATGTACCCCGCCGCTATGATCCGACGATCGTGGAGGCGCTGGCGATGGGCGGGGTGCTCGATCCGTCGCTCGGTACCGACGGTCGTGCGGCGTTGCTGGCGACCGCCGTCACCGGGCTCGACGCGGCCGATGCCGATGCGCGCTGGTCGGCCAGCCTGACCGAAGAGGGCAGCATTCATTTCAAGCGTGTCTGGCGCGGCGTGACCGATCACCACATCATCGAAGCCGCGTTCCTCGGTTCGGCCGAAGCACGCAAGCTGCATGCGCTCGCTGTCGAGCAGGGCGATGCATTCGCACAAACCGCCAAGCTGGTCTCGACCAAGGCGGCAGCGACCGCACAGGCTGAGGCCGACGCGGCAGCCGATGAGGATGATGACGCCCCCGTGACGATCGGCAAGGGCGAGACGATGGTCGCCCGCCCCAGCCAGTTGCTCGATGCGATCCTCGCGGCGGGTCGCAAGGGGCTCGCCATCCAGCGCTACAAGGGCCTGGGCGAGATGAACGCAGACCAGCTCTGGGAAACCACGCTCGATCCGCAGAACCGCTCGATGCTGCGCGTCGAAGTCGAACAGGCTGACGTTGCCGACGAGATCTTCACCCGGCTGATGGGCGACGTCGTCGAGCCACGCCGCGAATTCATTCAAGACAATGCGCTGAGCGTCGCCAATCTCGACGTCTGATCTTGGGAGAACGAAGATGAAGGCACTGAAAGCTATCGCGCCGATCGCGCTGGTCGCCCTGGCGACCGTGGCGATCGCCCATGACGGCAAGCATCCGGCGAGCCCGGCGCAAGTGGCTGCGGCACTCGCGGCACCCGGGCGCGCCGATCAGGCGGGAGACGATGCCCGCCGCCATGCCGCCGAGGTGATCGCCTTCACCGGCGCCGGCCCCGGCTCTACCGTAATCGATTTCCTGCCCGGCCAGGGCTATTGGACGCGGATCCTGTCGGGCGTCGTCGGGCCGACCGGCCATGTCTACGCGCTGTGGCCCGCCGGCGGCGCCAAATATGCCGAGAAGCCGTTGCCGGCGCTGCGGGCGCTTGGTCTCGCCAATATGACTGCCGAAGTGTTGCCGACCAACAGGGTCGCTGCGCCGACCCCGGTCGATATCGTGCTGACCGTGCAGAATTATCACGACATCCCCAACAAGGGCGTCGGCGAGGCCGGAATCGATTTGCTCAACAAGGGGGTTTTCGACGCGCTCAAGCCCGGCGGCACCTATGTCGTGATCGATCATGCCGATGCCCCGGAGACGGGCCTGTCGGGCACTGAGACCAAGCACCGGATCGATCCGGCCGCCGTCAAGGCTGAAGTGCTCAAGGCGGGATTCGTGCTGGCGGGCGAAAGCAACGCGCTCGCCAACTCGGAAGACGACCACAGTAAGAATGTGTTCGATCCGGCGGTGCGCGGCCACACCGATCAGTTCATGCTGAAGTTCCGCAAGCCGCTGCAGTAAGGCCTCGATCAGCGCGAGCAATTGCCGGGGCGGGCGGGGCCGGACCGCCGGCTACAGCAGCGCGCCTTGCAAACTCTGCCGTCCGATCTCGCCGCCGCCGCGTCGGCGCGCCTGTTCGCTCAGTGCGGTATAGCGCACGTCGGGGTCGCGATCGGCGGCGAACATGGCCAGCGTCTCCTCTTCGAGTTCCCGCCAGTCCTTGCCGCGATCAGGCCCGTTGCGGACGCGCGGCAACAGGCCCGGCAGTCTCGACCATTCGATCAGCTGGGCGACGCTTGCCTCGTTGAGCATGTCGCGCAAGTGGAACGCCGTCACATAGGCGTCGGGAAAGGCGCGGTGGGCGGGAAGCCCACGCTGGTGCTCGATGCCCTCCGGCCGTCGCCAATAACGCAGCACCTGGTTCGAAAAGCTCGGGCAATCGGGCCAGAGCCGCAAAGCGCACTTCCACGTGCAGATCCAGTCGGCGCCCCGCGTCATTGCGGGCGAGCAGAATTTCGCTTCGAAATCGGCGCGGTGTGCCGCGAGCGCGAGGCGCCGCGGATAGGGATCGAGGACGGGCCGGGCGCAATCCTGCCACATCGGTGCATCGGCCACCTCCTCGTCGAGGATATGGTGGATCGCCTGCGTGATCGGCGGGATCGGGCACCCGGGATTGACCAGAAAGCTGCCGCCCTCGCCCATCAATGCCCAGCGGCCATCATCGCCGAGCGCCACATCCTGCCAGCCCACTTCGCACACGCCGTGCGCCGGCGGCGACTGGCCCGTGGTTTCGAGATCGATCACGCGGATGATGCTTGGATTGGCCATGACCGCTAGGTGGCGCTTTAGCAGCTGGAATGCCAGCCACTTTCAATCCCTATCAAATAGTGGCTATAGGCCGCGTGCGGGAGATGAAGAGGCTGCGCGCAACGGCGTCGGCCCAGAATAGAATGGATTCAAAACGCGTGATAAAGTGGATCGCAGGGCGGCTGAACTGCCTGAGGGGCAAGCATGAACGTTCGAACAAGCGTGCGCGCAAGCCAGATGGCGCCGATCATTATGAAAGCGTCTGCAGCTATTGCGGCGTGCCGATGCAACGGCTCGGCAAGCGTAACTGGGTAGTCAAGCAGCGGCCCTGACACGCTTTTATCGAGGCGCGCCGCTTCACTATTCAATGACTGGCCTGGGCCCCGCGCTGCAGCCCGCTCGCCGCCAATTGCGCGTCGATCATCGCCATCAGCCGATCGAGCCCGGCCTGGTCGCGCGCTTCAGCCCGGGCGACCAGCACGTCTTGCGTATTTGAGGCGCGCAGCAGCCACCAGCCGTCAGGCGTGCTCACGCGCGCGCCATCGGTACGATTGACGTCGGCGCCTTCGGCCTCGAGCCGGTCGAGGACTTCATCGACCACCGCGAATTTGCGGCTCTCGTCGACCTGAAACCGCATTTCGGGCGTGTTGACGAAGTCGGGCATCGCGCCCCTGATCTCGGTCATCGTCTTGCCGATCATGTGGACCGCGCGAATCAATCGGACCGCAGCATATTGCGCGTCATCGAAGCCGTAGAAGTCATGTGCGAAGAAGATGTGCCCGCTCATCTCGCCGGCGAGCGGGGCATGGGTTTCTTTCATCTTGGTCTTGATCAGGCTGTGCCCGGTCTTCCACATCAGCGGGACACCGCCCAGCTCGGTGATTCGGTCGAACAGCATCTGCGAGGCCTTCACGTCGGCGATGATGGTGGCACCGGGCAGTTCGCGCAGCACGGGAACCGCCAGAATGGAGAGTATCTGATCGCCCCAGATCACCCGGCCCTCGCCGTCGATCGCGCCGATCCTGTCCCCGTCACCATCGAAAGCCAGTCCGAAATCGAGCTGCTTTTCGGCGACCAGCGCCTTCAGATCGGCGAGATTTTTTTCTTCGGTCGGGTCGGGATGATGGTTCGGAAAATCGCCGTCAACGTCGGTGAACAGCAGGTGATGCTCACCCGGCAGCAGCTTGGTGAGCTTCTCGATCACCGGGCCCGAGGCGCCATTGCCGGCGTCCCAACCGATCCGATAGGCGCCGCCGGCATAACCCGCGACGAGCCGGCCGACATAATTGTCGACGATATCGGCCTGGGTGACTTGCCCCTCGCCGGTTTCCCAATCGCCCTCGCTCGCCAGCTTCGCGAGATCCTGGATGTCCGCGCCATAGAAGGGCAGGTGCTGCAGCACCATCTTGAAGCCATTATATTCGGCGGGATTGTGGCTGCCGGTTATCTGGATGCCACCATCCACTTCGAGCGTCGCCTCGGCATAATAGAGCATCGGCGTCGGCCCCATCCCGATCCGCACGACATCGACGCCCGAGGCGGTCAACCCTTCGATCAATGCTGCCTCCAGCGCGGGCGAGCTGTGCCGCCCGTCGTAACCGACCGCGACGCGCGTACCACCCGCGCGCCTGATCCGCGTCGCGAAGCCGCGCCCGATCGCCACGGCATCGGCTGGGCCAAGCGTTTTGCCGACGATGCCGCGAATATCATATTCGCGAAGCGAGCTGCGATCGAACTGGTGCGACATGGGTATCTAGCTCCTGGAAACGGCTGGGTAACGGATGGGAACAACGCTCAGGCGGCGCGATCGGGGCCACGCTTGAGCAGCGTATCGCGGGCTGCATTGACCCGGCGGGCAAGCTCGGCCGAGCCGCCGCGATCGGGATGGACAGCGGCGGCAATCCGGCGATAGGCGGCGCGTATTTCGGCGTCGCTGGCGTCTGCCGCTACCCCCAACAGGTTGCGCGCGGCGGCGAGCTCGGCATCGGGGGCACGCGGCGGCACCGATCGAGGCCGGCGCTTCGCAGGACCGCGCCAGGCCAGCCAGCCGACATAGACGACGAGCAACCCGACGAGCAGCTTGACGATCATGCGAACAAAGGCAGCGCGGGCTCGGGCAAGCCCAGCGCCGACATCATCTCGCGCAATTCCTGTCTGGCGGCAACATGGGCGAGCCCCATCTCGCCGAAATCGCGCGAATCGATCATGGTCAGCCCCTTGGGGAAGAGCTCGCGATAGATCACGCGTTCGCCAAGCCCGGGGATGATCCGGAAACCCACCCGCTTGGCGAGCTGGTCGAGCGCATCCGAGACGCGGCGCATGTTGCGCGCCTCGATATGCTGGAGCCGGTTGCGCAGCACCACCCAGTCGATCGTCGCGCCATCGGCCTTTGCCCGCGCCTTGCGCGCCTCCCAGATCAGCTCGGCATAAAAGCTCGGTCGGGTGACCTTGTAGGTGATCGGATCGACCTGGCCGATCAGATCGAAATCGACGAAACTATCGTTCATCGGCGTGACGAGCGTGTCAGCGCGCTGCGCTGCCATCCGCGCGAAGCGATCGTCGCGACCCGGCGTGTCGATCACCAGAAAATCGGCATCCTCGGTCAACGCATCGAGCTGCTCGGTGAAGCGCGGGAGGCTGTCGCCATCATGCGTCAGAAAACGCGGCATTGGCAGATCGCGACCGATTCGCTTGATCGTTTCGGTGCGATTGTCGAGATAGCGGCCCAAAGTGCGCTGGCGATGATCGAGATCATAGGCGCTGACCCGCGATCCGCGCGCCGCCAGGGCGATCGCGACATGCACCGCCGTGGTCGATTTGCCGGTGCCGCCCTTTTCGTTGGCGAACACGATCACATGCGCTTTTCCCGGATTGCTGGACAAGCCGCTCACTTCCCTTGTTGATCGTTTGATCCGCCCCCCATAGAAGGCCCGCCCCGTCCTTATCGAAGGCCTGTTGCGCGTGCAAACCATCCGTCAGATCGTCCCGCTTCGGGAAACCGTCGCTTCCTATCGCGCCGCCGGCGCCCGCATCGCCCTCGTCCCCACCATGGGCGCGCTCCATGCTGGCCACATCGCGTTGATCGAGCAGGCCAAGCTGGTCGCCGACAAGGTCGTCGCCTCGATCTTCGTGAACCCCAAGCAGTTCGGGGCGAACGAAGATCTCGGCCGCTATCCGCGCCGCGAGTCGGCCGATGCGCGCATGCTCGCCGAGGCTGGCTGCGCCGTGCTGTGGTTGCCCGGCGTCGAGGATATCTATCCCGACGGCTTTGCGACGACGGTATCCGTCGCCCGGGTGAGCGAGCCGCTCGACGGCGCCGCGCGGCCCGGACATTTCGACGGCGTGGCGACGGTGGTCGCCAAATTGTTCAACCAGATTCGCCCCGATGTCGCCCTGTTCGGCGAGAAGGATTTCCAGCAGCTGGTCGTCATCCGCCAGATGGTCGCCGATCTCGATTTCGCCATCGAGATCGTCGGCGTGCCGACCCAGCGCGATGACGACGGCCTCGCGCTATCGTCGCGCAACGCCTATCTCGCGCCCGAGGATCGCGCCCGGGCGGTTGCGCTGCCACGGGCGCTGGGCGTCGCGGCACGGCTGATCGGCCAGGGCGGCGATGTGGCGCAGACATTGGCCAGCGCGCGCGAAACGTTGCTCAGCGCCGGGTTCGACAGCGTCGACTATGTCGAACTGGTCGATGCCGAGACGCTGATGCCGTTGCCCGAACCGACTCGCCCGCGCCGATTGCTTGCCGCCGCCCGGATCGCGGGCACGCGGCTGATCGACAATATCGCCGTGGCGGCTGCCGATCCGGGCTAACCCTGAACCGGACAAATACGGTGAACGTGGTTAACTATTTGTTGACCGTGATTCGTCACAAACCGGGGTGCCAATGGGGCATCATGAGGAGTGGCGAAAATGGCGAACAGCCTGAAGAGCGCAACGTTCCTGATCGAAAGCCGGATCGCCGATGCCGCGCGCGGCGATTTCAACGCCTGTTACGATCTGGGCATCGTCTATTCGACCGGAGCTGCCGGGATCGGCATCGACCTGATCGAGGCACATAAATGGTTCAACCTGGCCGCGGTCAGCGGCAGCGAAGCAGCGCAGCAATGCCGCGCCGACATCGCCGAGGACATGACCGCACGCGAAATCGCCGAGGCGCAGCGCGCCGCGCGCGCTTTCCTGCAGGCGACGAGCCGCCGCGCGGCCTGAGTCGGCCCGGCTGATTTACGGTCGCACGCAAAGCGCATAGTTTCGCTTCCGAGCCAACGGGAGCCGCCATGCATCTGATCATCACCGCGCTGACCGCGTCGGCGCTTGCCATCCTGCTGGTCGGGCTGGCGATCAACACGATCCGGTTGCAGATGAAATACAGCGCCGCCTTTGGCGACCACGGCCATCAGGACCTGACGTCGGCGATCCGCGCGCACGGCAATCTGGCCGAATATATGCCGATCGGCATCACCCTTATCGCCATGCTCGAAGCGAGCGGCGTCAATTTCACGCTATTGGCAGGACTGGCGGGCGGCTTCGTCGTCTGCCGCATGCTCAATGCGATCGGTCTGTTCAACCCACCCGGGCCGCCCGGACCCGCCCGCTCGATCGGCATTGTCGGCACGCTGCTGATCCTGCTCGGGCTGGCCTTGTGGCTGGTCGCGACGGTGCTGGGGCCGATTCTCGGCCGGTAGAACGGTGTGGTCTGCCCGGCTGCACGGGGGTGGGGCAGGGGCCGGGAAGTCATACGGACAGCGTGCCCGGGCCGTGGGAGCTGTGCGCAAGCCCCTCCCCCTTAACAGGAGGGGTTTAGCTAACCTCAGCCCTTCGTCGCCGGCTTCTTTGCGGGGGCCTTCTTCGCACCTTCCTTCCTCGCTGGGGCCTTCTTCGCCGGGGCCTTCTTCGCTGCCGCCTTCTTCACTGGCGTCTTGCCCTTTTTCGCCGGTACCGCCGCCGCGCGCGCGTCGATCAGTTGCGCGGCTTCCTCCAGCGTCAGTTGGTCCTTGTCGACCGTCTTTGGGATCGTCGCATTGGTGGTGCCGTCGGTGACGTAAGGACCGTAGCGCCCCTCCATCAGCTTGATTTCAAGCTCGGTGCGCGGATGCGCGCCCAGCACCTTGAGCGGCGCCTGTGCGCCGCGCTGCGGGCGGCCGCCGCCTGCCGCTGCCTCGGCCAGCTTTACCACCGCCGCGTTCATGCCGGTTTCGAACACCTCGGCGGTTGAAGTCAGCCGCCCATATTTGCCGTTATGCGCCAGATAGGGTCCATAGCGTCCGATCGACGCCGTGATCGGCGCGCCGGTTTCGGGGTGCATGCCGATCGTGCGCGGCAGGCTGATCAACTTCAAGGCCCATTCGAGATCGAGCTCGCCCGGCAGATCCTTTGGGATCGAGCCACGCTTGGCGTCCTTGCCCTCTCCCAGCTGGACATAGGGCCCGAACCGGCCCGAACGCCGCGACACCTCAAGCCCGGTCTCGGGGTCGGTGCCGAGCACTTCGGGCCCGGTATCGTCGCCTTCGCCGCCGCCGGGCTGGGCGAAGCGGCGGGTATATTTGCATTCGGGGTAATTCGAGCAGGCAACGAACGCGCCGAATTTTCCCCCGCGCAGCGCGAGCCGCCCGACATGGCAATTGGGGCAGAGGCGCGGATCGCTGCCGTCTTCCTTCGCCGGAAACAGATAGGGTTCGAGGAAGGTGTCGAGCTCCGCCGTCACTTCGGAGGGCTTGAAGTCCATCACCTCGGTGGTGCGTGGCTTGAAATCCTTCCAGAAGGCATCGAGCACCGCCTGCCACTGCGCGCGGCCGCCCGACACCTCGTCGAGCTCGTCCTCCAGGCCGGCGGTGAAATCATAGCCGACATATTTCTCGAAAAAGCGCTCGAGGAAGGCCGTCACCAGCCGCCCGCTCTCCTCGGCGAAGAAGCGGTTCTTCTCGACGCGGACATAGGCGCGGTCCTTCAGCGTCTTGATGATCGACGCATAGGTGGAGGGGCGACCGATGCCGAGTTCTTCGAGACGCTTGACCAGCGAAGCTTCCGAAAAGCGCGGCGGCGGCTGGGTGAAATGCTGCTCGGCGTTGACCGCCTTCTTGGCGGGCGCATCGCCCTCGCGCAGCCGCGGCAGGCGGCGGGCTTCCTCATCCGCCGTATCGTCTGAACCCTCTTCGTAGAGCGCAAGATAGCCGGGGAAGAGCACGACCTGCCCGGTCGCGCGCAGGCCATGCAGGCCGCTGCCGTCGGTCAGTTCGATCGTCGTACGCTCCATCCGGGCCGACGCCATCTGGCTGGCGAGCGCGCGCTTCCAGATCAGCTCGTAAAGCCGGGCATGATCGCCTGACCCAGTCTTGTCCTTACCGAAATCGGTCGGTCGGATCGCCTCATGCGCTTCCTGCGCATTCTTCGCCTTGGTCTGGTACTGGCGCGGCTTGTCGGGGACATAGCTCGCGTCATAGCGGTTCGCGACGGCGAGGCGCGCGGCGGAAATCGCGCTCGAATCCATCTGCACGCCGTCGGTGCGCATATAGGTGATCGCGCCGTCCTCGTACAGATTTTGCGCGATCCGCATCGTGTGATCGGCGGAAAAGCCGAGCTTGCGGGCCGCCTCCTGCTGCAGCGTCGAGGTTGTAAAGGGCGGCGGCGGATTGCGCGTCGCGGGCTTGGTCTCGACGCTCGCGACCGAGAATCTCCCTTCCTCGACATCGGCCTTGGCGGCCATCGCGTCGCCTTCCCTGCCGATCGTCAGCCGGTCGATCTTGTCGCCGCGCCATCTGGTCAGCCGCGCGGTGAACGGCGTGCCGTCATGCTCCATGTCGGCCGTGACCGACCAATATTCCTGCGGCCGGAACACATCGATCTCACGCTCGCGCTCGACGATCAGCCGCAGCGCCACCGACTGGACCCGCCCCGCCGATTTCGCGCCGGGCAGCTTGCGCCACAGCACCGGCGACAGCGTGAACCCGACGAGATAATCGAGCGCGCGGCGTGCCCGATAGGCATCGATCAGATCGGTATCGAGCTCGCGCGGGTGCTGCATCGCTTCGGTCACCGTCGCCTTGGTGATGGCGTTGAAGGTGACGCGCTGGACGTCCTTGGGCAGCGCCTTCTTGGCGCGCAGCACTTCCTGCACGTGCCACGAAATCGCCTCGCCCTCGCGATCGGGATCGGTCGCGAGGATCAGCCGGTCGGCGGTCTTGGCCAGATCGGTGATCGCCTTCAGCTGCTTGGCCTTGTCGGCGTAATTTTCCCAGGTCATCGCGAATTCATGGTCGGGATCGACCGATCCGTCCTTGGGCGGCAGGTCGCGGACATGGCCGTAACTGGCCAGCACGCGGTAGTCCGAGCCCAGATATTTCTCGATGGTCTTCGCCTTGGCGGGCGATTCGACGATGACAAGCTGCATGGGGTGATCGAATTCCTTACGTGTACGCGCGAGGATGCGGCTCCAGCGGCGGGCGTCAAGCGCAACTAGTGCGTGGATCGGAAACCGCAAGCGATGCCGGCCGTTGGTCGGCCATGGCTGCGTTTCCCTTATGGCTGCATATCGTTGCGATCGCGTCGCTCGTCATCGCCGCTGGCTGCGCCGTCGCCATAACGCTGGACGTGCGGCGATTCCCCCCGAAGATGCCGATCATGGCGTTGGTCTGGCCGATCACGGCGCTGTTCGGCAGCGTGATCTGGCTGGGCTTATATTATGCGTTCGGCCGCAACCGCGGCAAGCCGCCCGACGAAACGCCGATGCCTATCGCCGTTGCCAAAGCGGCCTCGCATTGCGGCGCCGGCTGCACGCTCGGCGATCTGATCGTCGAATGGGCGGCGTTCGCGTGGCCCGGGCTCGCGGTGGCGTTCGGCTGGCGTCACTGGACCGAAGAAAAAATGATCGCGGTTTGGATTCCCGATTACATCGTCGCCTTTGCGATCGGCGTTGCCTTTCAGTATTTCACGATCGCGCCGATGCGGGGATTGTCGCCTGGCGAGGGGATCGTCGAAGCGGCAAAGGCCGATTTCCTGTCGATCGGTTCGTGGCAGATCGGCATGTACGGCGTGATGGCGATCGGCCAGTTTCTGTGGTTCGCCCCGGCTTATGGCGGCATCGCCGAGGTCAATACGCCCGAATTCTGGTTTCTGATGCAGCTGGCGATGCTGGGCGGCTTCGCCACCGCCTATCCGACGAACTGGTGGCTGATCCGGGCGGGCGTCAAGGAAAAAATGTAGCTCAGGCCATGCTCACGCGACCGCCGGCATGGCGCTCCAGCCGCCCGGCGAGTTCCAATTCGAGCAGGACCGTCTGAACGATCGCCGACATCAACCCCGATTGCCGGACGAGTTCGTCCACCGCGACGGGCACCGGCCCGAGCAGCCCGACGATCGTCAGCCGATCCGATTCGCTTGCGTCGTCGGGCGGGGCGCCTGCAAAGATATTGCCCGGCGAACGCACCATGCGCGGATCGAGAGGCCGGATCTGTTCGAGGATATCAGCGGCGTTTTGCACGAGCGTGGCGCCCTCGCGGATCAGCAGATTGCAGCCCTGCGCGCGCGGATCTGCCGGGCTTCCCGGAACGGCCATCACTTCGCGGCCCGCCTCAGCCGCCAGCCGCGCGGTGATCAGCGAGCCCGATTTGGGCGCCGCCTCGACCACCACCGTCCCGAGCGCAAGCCCGGCGATGATCCGGTTGCGATAGGGAAAGTGGCGCGCGCGCGGCTCGGTGCCCGGCGGTTGCTCGGCGATCAGCAGGCCTTCACGCGCAATTTTTTCCTGAAGCTCGGCATTTTCGGGCGGGAAGGCGATGTCGATGCCGCTGGCGATCACCGCGATCGTGCCGCCCGACAGCGCGCCGACATGCGCGGCGGTATCGATGCCCCGAGCGAGTCCGGAGACCACGGCGCACTCGTCCCCCGCTAGATCATGGCCGAGCTGGCGGGCAAAGCGGCACGCCGCCGCCGATGCGTTGCGCGCGCCGACGATCGCCACCGCTGGCCGGCGCAGCAACGACCGGTTGCCGCGCACGATCAGCGCCGGCGGGGCGTTGTCGAGCGCGGCGAGCAAGGGGGGATAATCGGCGTCGTCGATGAAGAGATAGGTCGCGCCCAGGCGCGCCGTCGTCGCCATTTCATCGGCGATCAGGCGGGGATCGGCGAGATCGGGCGGACGCCCGCCGCCCCGCGCGGCGAGCATCGGGATCGCCGCGGCGGCCCCCGCTGCATCGCCGAATCGCGCGATCAGCTGACGGTACGTCACCGGGCCGATATTGGCCGACCGGATCAGTCGAAGACGCGCTGCCGCGTCTTCAGCCATGGCTGGCGCCGATGCGTGGTTCGGCCCCCTTCATCAGCCGATCGATATTGGCACGGTGTTTCCACAGCACGATCGCACTCAGCCCGAGCAGCAGCAGGACGAGATTGAAGCGGCCAAAACAGGCGACGGCGACTGGGGCGCTGATCGCGGCCCCGATTCCGGCAACCGAGGAAATGCGCAGCCCAGCGAGCAGCACGAGCCACACGGCCGCATAGACGAGCGCGCTCGGCGGGTGCAGCGCGAGGACGATTCCCATCAGGATCGCGACGCCCTTGCCGCCCTTGAATCCCAGCCAGACCGGGTAGCAATGCCCGATAAAGGCGGCGGCGGCCGCAAGTACCCCGATCGACGTCCCCAGCATGGTACCGGGCCAGAGCCGCTCGGCGAGCACCACGGCGGCCCAGCCCTTGGCGGCATCGAGCAGAAGCGTGGCGGCGGCGAGCCCCTTGCGCCCGGTGCGCAGCACGTTGGTGGCACCGATATTGCCCGAGCCGATCTGGCGCAGATCGCCCGCGCCTGCAGCCCGCGTCAGGAGGACGCCGAACGGGATCGACCCGAGCAGATAACCAAGCAGCATGGCGGCCAAGGCAGCGATCAAGTTGGGGTCGATGGGCAAATCGCAAATCCTCTGCAGTGGCGCCAGAATAGTCGCCCGCGCCGGGGGCGCAACAATCTCGCTCATTTCGGCGGGCGTTGCCAGCACGACGGCATTGGCTAAGCACGTCGCATGGACAATCGACCGCTCCTGTTTTTCGATTCGGGCGTCGGCGGGCTCTCGGTGCTCGCGGCTGCCCGCGCGCTCCTGCCCCGCGCGCCGATCGTGTATGCCGCCGATTCGGCGGGATTTCCCTACGGAACGCGCAGCGAGGCGGAAATCGCCGCGCGGGTGCCGGCGCTGCTCGGGCGACTTGCCGAACGCTATCAGCCGCGACTGATCGTGATCGCATGCAACACCGCATCGACGATCGCCCTTGGGTCGGTGCGGGCGGCGCTCGATCTGCCGATCGTCGGGACGGTGCCAGCGATCAAGCCGGCGGCACGTGCCAGCCGCACGCGCGCGATCGGCGTGCTCGGCACGCAGGCGACGGTGCGCCAGGCCTATGTCGACAATCTCGCCGCTGAATTCGGACAGGACTGCCTGATCATCCGCCACGGCTCGGCCGATCTGGTCGAGGCAGCCGAGGCGCGGTTGCGCGGCGAGGCGGTCGACCCCGCCCGTTTCACTGCTGCACTCCACGGCTTGCTCGATCAGCCCGGCGGCGACCGGATCGATACCGTGGTGCTGGCGTGCACTCATTTCCCCCTGGTCGAGGCCGATCTCGTCGCTGCCGCGCCGCACCCGATCGGCTTTATCGACGGCAGCGCCGGGATCGCGCGACGGATCGCTGCGCTCACCGAGGGACAGGCGTGGCCCGAGCTGACGGGCGATGGCGTCGCGGTCTTTACCCGACTCGACGACTCGGCGCGGGCGCTTGGACCGGCGCTCGCGCGCTTTGGCCTGGGCCAACTCGTCCAGCTTTAGGCGATCGCCGGGCAAGCGGGACAAGGCTGTGTCGTCGCGCGCAATGATCGGCGGCGCTATTCGGGATCGCTTTTGAGCCCCGCCTCGGCAGCGGCAGCGCGCGCGACGTTCGGATCGCTCGTTGCCTCAAGCAGCGCCAGCAGCTTGGCGGCCGGATTGTCGCCGCCGCGATGCGGACCATAGGCAAGCGGCCGCAACATCTGCCGCGCGGCGGGCAGATTGCCCCGGGCGAGCATCGCCATCGTCACCCGGATGCGCAGCCCGTCATCCTGCGGCACCAGCTTGGCGGCGCGCAGCAGCCCCTCCACGGCATTGGCGGTGGGCGGCTGGCCGGCCGCGACAAAGCTGTCGTAGAACAGCATGAACGGCAGCGCGTAATTGGGATCGATCCGGTTGGCCTTGAGATACCAACTGCGCGCCTCGCGCCAGATCTCTGGCGATGCCGCTTTGGCGGCGACGGCGCGGCGGCTGTGGATCCGGCCCTTGATGATCAGCGCGTCGACGTTGCGCGGATCGACTGCGAGCGCGCCATCGCAGGCAGCCTCGGCATCGGCGTCGCGCCCCGCGTCGAGATCGATTTCCGCCGCCACCCGTTGCACCCAAGGGTGATCGGGGTAGGCTTCGGCGATGCGGCGGGCGGGATCGACCAGCGCGGCGGCCTCTTTGACATCGACTCCCGTCGCCGAGCGGATCCGCAGTGGCATAATTGCGGTTTCGGCCGGGTCGAGGCGGCGCAGCGTGACCGGCTCGGGATGGAGATCGGCAACGGGAAGGACCGCGACCGTGATCTTGCCCGACCGATAGGCATTGAGTTCGCCGTCCAGCTTGTGGAGATCGCCAAATACCGCCTTGGCCGCCTCGAGCGACGTCATGCCGCTATTCGCTGCGACCATGTAGCGCTTGAACTGGCCGGGGCGTTTGTGGCCGAGCAGCAGATAGTGAATCAGCAGCCAGCCGCGGGCATATTTCTGATCGACCGCCGGACCATCGGGCAGCCAGCGGTCGGCGACCAGCATGGCCACCGGCATCGGCGAACCGCTCAGGATCGATGCGGCGCGGACGTTGTTGGGCAGGCCGATCTTGACGCTGTCGTCGCGGTCGAGATCGGGCGTGCCGAAGAATTCGGCCAGCCCCTCGGCCACCCAGCCCGGATAATAGGCGTCGCTGTTGCCCAGCGTGAGATGATGGACATATTCGTGAAACAGGACCTGCCACGTGAAATCGCCGTCGTCGGTCGTCTGCGGCATCACCGCATAGGGGCCGCTGGCCACGGCGTCGTAATAGCCGGCGATATTGCCGCCGCTCCGGCCGTGCAGCCGCTGCACCGCGGCGATATCGCGCACGACGTAGATGGTGACGGGATTATTCTCGCCGGGCTCGGCGGGCGGTAGGGTCAGCAGGCTGCGCAGGACGGCATCGAACCGGGCGAGCCGATCGCCGAACAGCTGCATTTTCTTCGTCGACATGTTGCCATAGATGGTGAAGCGGCTGGTCTTCGCCTCCAGCCATTCGGCGTGCGCTTGCGCCGACAAGAACAGGCTCGCCAACGCGATGATAGCTCTGGATAGCCGCGGCATGTTTCAGCATTCCCGATCGAAGCTGGTGCATAACATACGCTTCTTGCAGCCAAAAGTCCCTACAGATACGCCAGCAGGATCGTCAGCGTGCCCAATCCCGCCGACAGCGGCACCCTCAGCTTCAACCACCACGGCGGCGCGATCGCGGTGCGCTGAAGCTGCCAGTCGACCCCCAGCGCGGCGATCAGCGCGACGCCCAGAACGATCAGCGACGGCCCCGGCCACGGCTCGCCGACCGCCCAGGGCGCCGCGCTGCCCAGCGCGATCAGCGACGGCAGCACCGCCACTGCCCAGAGCCACGCCGGTGCCGCCGCCGTCTTGGCCGCCAATCCCCACCACAGTCCGCCCAGAAAGCTGAGGATCAGTGCGGCATAGGCATAGCCCATCGCCAGCGCGGAAAAGCGTAGTTCGTTGTTATGTTCGAGCAGCACGAAGGCGACCGCGAGTTGCGGCAACAAGCCGGCGGCCCCGAGCAGGCGGGCGAAAGACGGCGGCGTCATGCGGCGATTCGGCCTGCCCAGGCGTAGCCACGATAGAGCGGCGTGAAGCGGGCGCGCAGTCGCTGCGCCGCCGCGATCTGATCGAGCGCTTCGGGCAGGGCTTGACGCGGCTCGACATCGAACCGGGCGAGCCATGCGAACAACATCGACCGGAATGCGCCGGGCAACCGCTCCTGCTGGCCGAAATCGACGATGTCGAGCCGCCCGCCGGGGGCCAGCTTGCCCGCGCCCTCGCGTAGCGCGCCCTGCCAATCGGGGATCATCGACAGCGTATAGCTCTGAAAGATGCGGTCGAACGCCGCGACACCGAACAGCGCCGGCGCGTCGAACGCGGTCGCATCGCCCTGCGCGAGCGTGATCCGGTCGTTCAGGCCCGCCGCCGCGACCTTGGCGCGCGCGGTTTCGAGCATCGCCGCCGAGATATCGATCCCGAAATAGCGTGCCTCGGGCCATGCCCGCGCCGCCGCGATCAGGTTGCGCCCGGTGCCGCAGCCGATTTCGAGCACGGTGCCGTCCTTGGGGGGAGCAAGGTCGCGGATCAGCCGGTCGCGCCCGAGCAGATAATATTTGCGGGTGAGATCATAGAAATGGCGCTGCGTCCGGTAGATCGCATCCATATGCCCGGCATGGCTGGCCTCGGTCATGGCCGTGCTCAGGCCGCTTTCAGAATATAGAGGTGGACGCCGCCATAGATCGAGGAGCGATCGCGCTTGGTGTAATCCAGCGATTGCTCGGCGCGATAATCCCAGCGCGACAGTATCGGCTCGGGCACGCGACCGGGGAGGATCGTCTCGATGCCGGCGGTGCGAAACAGCACGCGCGCGCCCGGCTTGGCGGTGCGGGTAATCTCGCTCCACAAATTGGTCAGGATAGCGTCGGTCATCCAGTCCTGCGCATCGAGCAGCACATAACGGTCGAGCGAGCCGTCGGGCATGCTGCGCAGATAATCGATGAAATTGGCATGGCGCACCTCGACCCGATCGACGCGGGCGACGATGTCGGCATAATTCTCCTGCTGGAGATAGGGCGGCAGCGAGGCCAGCGGCCCTTCGCCATAGCCCCGGCCAAAGGCCTGCCACGCGAAATAATTGTCCTTGAGATCGAAATCGCACGCCAGCTTTTCGAGCCGCTGGCGCAGCACCACCGCCATCTTGTTGTCGCCGGCGAGCGCCTCATATTGCGCCGGCGGAATGCCGAGCCCGAACAGCGATGCCGGCTGATCGGTCAGCCAGCGGATGAAGCCCTTGTCGAACACCGGGGCGATGTCCCGGTCGAAAATCTCGCGTTGCTCCTCCATCGAATTGGCGGCGAGCATCACCCGCGGATTGACACCGTTCAGCCGCGCGAGAAAATGCGCCGCACCGATGAAATTTCCGAGCAGCCCGCGCTTGTAGACGCCCTTGGCAAAGCCGCCGATCCGCCGACGGCCGATCATGTCGCGGCCTTCCCAGTAACTTCTGGTCGGCTCATCGAGATGCGG
This sequence comes from Sphingomonas sp. 28-62-20, assembly GCF_002281505.1. NCBI lineage: Bacteria > Pseudomonadati > Pseudomonadota > Alphaproteobacteria > Sphingomonadales > Sphingomonadaceae > Sphingomonas > Sphingomonas sp. 28-62-20. The sequence goes on along the minus strand of NZ_NCGH01000001.1, from coordinate 200,148 downwards.
GCGGACATAGCGCTTGTAGGCGGCGATGTTCTGCTTCGAATTGGCGCGCGCGAAAAAGCGGTTGAACGCTTCGTAATCGGGCAGTTCGCGGGCTGCGACTAGCTTGAGCTTGTTGAGCGCGATGTGCGCGGTGTTGAGATCGACCGCCGTGATCGCGCGCGGATCGGCGGTGAGGTAGCTCAACACGTTGCAACCGCCCGAGGCGATCTGGACGATGTGGCAATCGGGCGTGATCGCCAGCGCCTCCATGTCCACCGCCGGGTCTTCCCAGATCTGCGCATAGACCAGGCCACGAAACGCAAAGGTGAAGGCGCGTTCGAGCAGGCCCTGCTTGCTCAAATGATCGTGGCGGTGAACCGCACTGCGAACGGCGCGATTGCGCGGGGCTTTCATGCTGAGCTCTCCTGGGTGCCGAAGCTAGGCCCCGATACCGCCCGGCCGGGACAAAGCAAAGGCGTTTCCGCCCTGCGGACGCGGCGAAAACACAAAAGAGCCTGCCGTCGGGGGGCGACGGCAGGCTCAAGGGTGCCACTGGGAGGGACGAGCACCCCATGACTTTCTCTGGGAGAAAGCATCGAAGCTACGGCGCGGCCACAGGGAAGGATGCGGCGACCTCGCTTTTTATTGGACGTCGACGATGGTAGGACGATCCATCGCGAACGCCTTCGCGGCCAAGGCGCTATGGTAGCATTACGCCATCGATCACATGAATGACGCCGTTCGATTGGTTGACATCGGCGATCGTGATCTTGGCGGTATCGCCCTTGGCATCGGAAACAGTGTAGCCCCCCATCGCCTTGGCGAAGGTCAGTTTACCACCCTGAACGGTGGTGAGGCTGGCCTTGCCGCCGCCTGCCTTGATCTTGGCGGCGAGCTGCGCGGCGCTGATCTTGCCGGGCACGACGTGATAGGTCAGCACCGACGTCAGCGTGCTCTTGTTTTCGGGCTTGAGCAGCGTATCGACCGTGCCGGCCGGCAGCTTGGCGAAAGCGGCATTGGTGGGGGCGAATACCGTGAACGGTCCCGGGCCCGACAGCGTCTCGACCAGCCCGGCGGCCTTGACCGCCGCGACGAGCGTGGTGTGATCCTTCGAGTTGACGGCGTTTTGGATGATGTTCTTGGTGGGATACATGGCCGCGCCGCCAACCATCGGGTTGGACGAACCGGCGATGAGCGACCCGCCACCAAGCGCAAGCGCGGCGGCGGCAATCGACAGACGAAAAACAGATTTCATGAGACTGAACTCCTCAGCGCATCCCGGGGCGGATGCGGGCAGAGCTACGGCGGGGCCGTTGCCCCGGACGCCTCTATCGGCTGCACTTGAGACGAACCGTTGCAGATCAGCGATCAGATAAGCGCGAGTGCGCCCGCGGCGATCACCGCGCCGGTTGGCTTGCCCGAGGGCGATCCCCCGATCGGCTCGATCGTGACGGCGAGCGTCGATCCGGCGGCAAAGCGCGTCCGCTGCGGGCCGCGGATGGAAACGACTTCTGGCTGATCGGGAGCGAGCACACCGAGCGAGTGCGGCACGCCGTCGGCCGCGATGATCCACAGCTCGGCGCTATGCGCCGGATCGGTCAGCGTAGTGGCCGCGACGCGCAAATCTCCCGATGCCGGATCGAACACCGCCGGGATCGGCGCGCCGTTTTTGACCGGCACGATCGCGGCGACGAGGATTGGCGCGCGGGCCGCCACCACCGGCGCGACCGGTAACGACGGCGGCGCCGGGCGGAACATCACCACGAACAACAGGCTGGCCGCGAGCGCGCTGGTGGCAGCGGCGATCCCTTGCCAGAGCCGGATCCGGGGCAGGCCCGGGGCATCGTCGTTGGCGGCATCTTTGGCCGGCACCGGGCGGAGCGCGCGGTCGAGCCGGTCGATTCCGTTCGCCGGCGGGGTCGCCGCCGGCCATGACTCGAACAGCGTGCCGAAATGCAGGCGCCAGCGTTCGACCTCGGCCGCAAAGCCCGGCTCTTCAAGGGTCCGCCGCATCGCCGCCGCGAGCGCCTCGCCCTCGAGCAGTCCGAGCGCGAATTCGGCGGCCATCACGTCGGGATCGCCATCGGGCAGGACTTGATCGGTCATGACTCGACGCACTCCCGCAAGCGGAGCAGGCCGCGCCTGACCCAGCTTTTCATCGTGCCGAGCGGGACCGACTGGCGCTCGGCGAGTTCGGCATAGGTCACGCCTTCGAAAAAGGCAGTGCGGATCGCGACGCGCTGCGGGTCGTCGAGCGTGTCGAGACAGAGGTGGAGCCGCCGGTTTTCCTCGTCGGTGACCATCGACTCGCTGGCGAGTGGTGCCTTGTCGGCGATTGGCGGCGCGTCTTCGATCGGCATCGATTGCCGCACGCCCTGCGCGCGGCGCCAGTCGATCGCGCGGTTGCGCGCGATCGTCGCCAGCCAGGTGATCGGGCTCGCGCGCCCCGGCTCATAGCCGCTCGCCCGCTTCCACACCGTGAGATAAACTTCGTGCAACACGTCTTCCGCTGCCTGCCTCTCCCCGCAGATACGCAAGACGATGCCAAATAGTTTTGCCGAGGTCAGCGAATAGAGTTCGCTGAGCGCCGCGCGATCCTCGTTGCCGGTGCGCACGAGCACGTCGACGAGATGCGCCCGGGCGGCGGCGGGATCGGCAGAGGCGTTCATGGCAAGCGCTGTGCCTAGCCGCACCGATCGTCGCCGACAACGGCCTTGTGGCGCTATCGTGATGTGATTGCCGGGTGGCGTGCCGCTAGCACACGACGATATCGGGGTCGATCGGGTGTGGCGTTCCGAGCCGGGTTTGACTAGAAGCCCGCCAACAAACCGCCATCCCATGGAGTCCTGCGCCGCCATGCGCATCGCCATCGCGTCCGATCATGCCGCTTTCGCGCTCAAACAGGCGCTGCTCCCCTGGCTGGCCGAGCAGGGTCACGAGACGCTCGATCTCGGCACCCACGGTCCCGAAAGCGTTGACTATCCCGATTATGGCGCGGCGCTGGCCGATGCGGTCGCGGGCGGCCATGCCGATCGCGGCATTGCGCTCTGCGGGTCGGGCATCGGCATCGCGATCGCCGCCAACCGTAACCCGGGGTGCCGCTGTGCGCACGTGTCGGAGCCATTGTCCGCCGCGCTCGCCCGGTCGCACAACGACGCCAACGCGATCGCGCTGGGTGCCCGGCTGATCGGCGAGGAAATGGCGCGCGCCTGTATCACCGCTTTTCTGGCCACCCCCTTTGCCGGCGGTCGCCATCAACATCGCGTCGACAAGCTCGGCGTGGCCCCCCTGGAAGGAATTTCGGCATGAGCACCAATCCGCAGATCCTGAGCGACGTTCAGCCCGACGGTTTTTTCACCCGCGGCCTGGCCGAGAGCGATCCCGCGATCTTCGCCGGCATCGAGCAGGAACTGACCCGCGAACGGACCCAGATCGAGCTGATCGCCAGCGAGAATATCGTCTCCAAGGCGGTGTTGCAGGCACAAGGGTCGGTCTTCACCAACAAATATGCCGAAGGCTATCCGGGCAAGCGCTACTATCAGGGCTGCCACCCGTCCGACGTCGTCGAGCAGTTGGCGATCGACCGCGCCAAGCAGCTGTTCGGCTGCGCCTATGCCAATGTCCAGCCGCATTCGGGCGCGCAGGCGAACGGCGCGGTGATGCTGGCGCTGGTCAAGCCGGGCGAGACGATCATGGGGCTTGGCCTCGACGCGGGCGGGCATTTGACCCATGGTGCCAAGGCGGCGATGTCGGGCAAGTGGTTCAACGCGGTCTCCTATGGCGTCGACCCAGAAACCCACCTGATCAACTATGACGAGGTCGCGGCCTTGGCCCGCGAGCATCAGCCGCGGCTGCTGATCGCCGGCGGCTCGGCCTATCCGCGCCAGATCGATTTCGCCAGATTCCGCGCGATCGCCGATGACGTGGGGGCGTATTTCCTGGTCGACATGGCGCATTTCGCCGGACTGGTGGCGGCCGGCGCGCACCCCTCGCCCCTGCCGCACGCGCATGTCGTCACGACGACGACGCACAAGACCCTGCGCGGGCCGCGGGGCGGCATGATCCTCAGCAACGACGAGGCGCTGGGCAAGAAGTTCAACTCGGCGGTGTTCCCGGGGCTGCAGGGCGGCCCGCTGATGCACGTCATCGCTGCCAAGGCGGTCGCGTTCGGCGAGGCGCTCGAGCCCGGCTACAAGAGCTATATCGCCGCCGTCGTCGAGAACGCCAAGGTGCTCGCCGCGACACTGAAAGAACGCGGCTGCGATCTGGTCGCGGGCGGCACCGACACGCATCTCGCGCTGGTCGATCTGACCCCGCTCGGCGTGACCGGCAAGGACGCCGACGAGGCGCTCGAACGCGCGGGCATCACCTGCAACAAAAACGGCATCCCCAACGACCCGCTGCCGCCGACCAAGACCAGCGGCATCCGCGTCGGCTCGCCCGCCGGCACGACGCGCGGCTTCGGCCCGGCCGAATTCCGCGAGATCGGCCATATGGTCGCCGACGTGCTCGATGGTCTCGCCAAGAATGGCGAAGCCGGCGACGCACAGGTCGAGGCCAATGTCCGCGAGCGGGTGCTGGCATTGTGCGCGCGCTTCCCCATCTATCCCGAAGGAATGTGACCCGAGGGAGCCCGACGATGACGGTGGACGAAAAGGCGCTGCGCCGGAAAATGGCGATCGGCGCCGGCATCGGGGCGGTGATCGCGATTCCGGTGCCGTTTGTCGGACCGATTTTCGGCGCGCTCGCGGGGGCGGGCTATACCTATTACCGTGCGAAGAAGCGGGGCTGAATGCGCTGCCCTTTTTGCGGTCATGACGACAGCCAGGTCAAGGACAGCCGCTCGACCGAGGACGGCGCGGCGATCCGCCGGCGGCGGCAGTGCGAAGGCTGCGCGGCGCGCTTCACGACCTTCGAACGGATCCAGCTGCGCGACCTCTATGTCCTGAAAAGCGAGGATCGGCGCGAACCGTTCGAGCGCGAAAAACTGATGCGGTCGGTATCGATCGCCTGCCGCAAACGGCCGATCGACGCGGTTCGGATCGAGAAGCTCGTGACCAGCATCCAGCGCCAGCTCGAAACCTTGGGTGACAGCGAAATCCCGTCGAAGCGGATCGGCGAACTGGTGATGGATGGCCTCAAGGAGCTCGATTCGGTCGCCTATATCCGTTTCGCCAGCGTCTATAAGGACTTCCGCGAGGCCCGCGATTTCGAGGAATTCGCCGGGAATGTGGCGGAGGTGGGCAAGGGGTGAAGGGTGTGCCTGCGATCTGCCACCATGCCCAAAACACACCGCTGGTCCCGAGTAGCCATCGAGCTTGTCGAGATGGCGCATCGAGGGATATGCCACGCACGTGACATTCTGGGCCTACATCCTGCGCTGTGCCGACGGCACCTACTACACCGGACATACCGATAATCTCGAACAACGCCTTAGCCAGCATGACAGCGGCACCTTTGAGGGCTATACCCATTCAAGGCGACCCGTCACGTTGATGTGGTCGCAGGCGTTTCCATCGCGGATCGAGGCATTGGAAGCCGAGGCTCAGGTCAACGACTCGTCACGCGCCAAAAAGGAGGCGTTGTTTCGATCGGATTGGGCCGCAGTATCGGCTGCGGCCAAGAAGCGCTTTGCGGCACGGCCCCCTCGATACGGCATCTCGACAAGCTCGACGCCTACTCGGGGCGAGCGGGATCTTGGTGAAACACAGTCCATTCCACCTGCCCCACCCCCCGTCATCGTCCTCGTCCGCCCCCAGCTCGGCGAGAATATCGGCAAGGCGGCGCGCGCGATGCTCAATTTCGGGCTCACCGAGTTACGGCTGGTCACCCCGCGCGATGGCTGGCCCAATCCCTCCGCCGGGCCCGCTGCTTCAGGCGCTGATATCGTGCTTGAGAACGCGACGGTGTTCGACAGCGTCGCCGCTGCCGTCGCCGATTGCGGGCAGGTCTACGCGACGACGGTACGCAAGCGCGGCGTCACCAAGCCGGTCGTCACCCCCGAACAGGCCGCGTGCGATATCCACGCGGCATCGTCGCGCGCGGCCATCCTGTTCGGGCCCGAACGCGCCGGGCTTGAGACCGACGATGTCGCGCTCGCCCGGACGATCATCACCGTCCCGATCAATCCCGAATTCGGCTCGCTCAACCTGGCGCAGGCGGTGATTCTGGTCGCCTATGAATGGAGCAAGGGGGTGGCGCTCGCCAGTCCGCCCGAAACCGACCTGCCCCCGCCCGCGCCGCAGGAGGAGCTGGAAGGGATGCTCGACCAGCTCGACGCCATGCTGACCGACGCGGGCTATTTCTTCCCGCCCGATCGGACGGTGACCACCAAGCGGACGTTGCGCACGCTGCTCACCAAGCCCGGCTGGTCGACGCAGGAGGTGCGGACGATGCGCGGGGTGCTCTCGACGCTCGACCGGCCAAGGCCGCGGCGCGGCGGATAGACCCCGCTCCTAACGCTTGTCGAACAGGTCCATCTCATAGGCGATCGACGCCTCGACCAGATCGTTCCACAGCGCCGCGATCGCCTCATCCGGCAGGCCACGCCGCGCCGCATCGGCGCGGGCGTTGCCGATTACCTGCGCCTTGCGCGCCTCGTCGCGGACCTTGTCCCGGGTCGGCTTGATCCGCGCCGCCGCCGCCATATAGGCGAAGCGCCGGTCGAGCAACGCGATCAGCTCGCGGTCGACCTGGTCGACGCCGGCCCGGACCTCGACCATGCTGGTGCAGTCGGGCCCCGGTTTAATCGCTTCAGGCAGAATGGTGTCGCTCATGGCCCGCGCTTCTGGCGAAGCGCCGCGCGCCTGTCCAGCTTGACTCATGCCGCCGGCCCGGCTACCCGCGCGCCTTCGCAAATGGCCCCGCACCCCGGTGAAGCGGTGGCCCTGGTTCGATCCCCCAAAGATCAGCACAGAGCGATGACCGGGATATCGCGCGCCCGACCGGGCACGCGGTCGTCGTTGGCAATTGCAAAGGAATACTCATGTCGAAGCGCCAAAGCGCCAAGTACAAGCTCGATCGCCGGATGGGCGAGAATATCTGGGGTCGCCCGAAGAGCCCGGTCAACAAGCGTGAATACGGCCCCGGCCAGCACGGCCAGCGCCGCAAGGGCAAGGTGTCCGACTTCGGTATCCAGCTGCGCGCCAAGCAGAAGCTCAAGGGCTATTATGGCGACGTCACCGAAAAGCAGTTCCGCGCCTGTTATCACGAAGCCGCGCGCATGAAGGGCGATACCGGCCAGAACCTGATCGGGCTGCTCGAACAGCGGCTCGACATGATCGTCTATCGCGCCAAGTACGCGCCGACGATCTTCGCCGCGCGCCAGCTGGTCAGCCACGGCCACGTCAAGGTCAATGGCGTGAAGTGCAACATCGCCTCGCGCCGCTGCTTCCCGGGCGACGAGATCACGCTTGGCAGCAAGGCGCAGGAAATGGCGCTGGTGATGGAAGCGCAGAGCCTCGCCGAGCGCGACATCCCCGAATATGTCGCCCCCGACGGTGCGGCCAAGGTCACCTTCACTCGTGTGCCGACGCTCGACGAAGTGCCCTATCCGGTGAAGATGGAGCCGAACCTGGTGGTGGAATTCTATTCGCGCTGAGACGGCGGACGATCGCTCGCTGGTCCGGATAATCCCTGCGAACGACTGGCAGGACCGCGGTCCCGCCTAACGGCGCTCAACTCGACAAGAGGGGCGGTCCCACCGGGGCCGCCCCTTTTTTTGGTCATTTTATGCCGAGCGCCGTTCGCAAGAACGCATCGGCCTTGCCAAGCATCTCCGTCCGCGCCGCGCTGTCGTCGAGCTGGTGATCGAGACCGTGGAATTCGACGTAATCGACTGACTTGCCCGCGCTTTTCAAGCGACCCGTCATCGCGCGGGATTCGCCCACGCCGACATTGAGATCCTTGTCGCCGTGAAAGATCAGCACCGGCGCCTTGATCATGTCGACATGTTGCAGCGGCGATCCTTCGCGGACATGCGGCCCCTGACCGATGAAATTGTCGACCGAGATGAAGTTGGTGAAGTTGCGCGATTCCTCGCGGAGCATGTTGAGATCTGTGACCGGGGCGATCGCCACGATCGCCTTGAACAGATCGGGGTCGAGGACTTGCGACTGGAGCGCGGCATAGCCGCCATAGGACCAGCCCACGATCGCGAGCTTGTCGGGCGCGGCAATCCCCTGCGCGACCAGCCAGCGCCCGCCATCGTTGACGTCACCGATCGCCGTGCGCCACGATTTGAAGCCATTATCCTGGAACCAGCCTTCACCATAGCCGGTCGAGCCCCGAAAATTGGGCTGGAGGACGGCATAACCCTGATGCGCGAAGAATTGCGCCAGCCAGTCGAATCCCCATTCGTCGCGCGCGCCGGGGCCGCCGTGCGGCATGACAATCGCGGGCAGATTCTTGCCCGTACCCCCGACCGGCAGAGTGAGAAAGCCCGGGATCTGAGTGCCATCCGCTGCGGCGAAGGTCACCGGCTTGACCGTCGCGAGCTTGGTCTGCGCGAGTTCGGGGCGGGCAGGGAGGACTTCGCCGAGCTTGTGCGTCGTCTTGTCGAAGAGATAATAATGCCCTGGATCGACATCGCTGCTGGCAAACAGCAATAATTGCTGCTCGCCAGCACTTGCATCGACAAAGGTGAGCAGCGGCTGGCCAGGCAGCGCCTTGGTCAGCGACGCGGCGAGCTTTTTCAGCTCGGGATCGAAGAACACCGCCGACCGCTTGTCGGTGACGTAGCTGACACCGACGACGCGCCTGTCGCGGCCGATCCGGATCAGCCCGCTGACGTCGACGTCGTCGCGCGCATAGACGAGTTCGCGCTTGAGCGTTCCGTCGAGCGTGACCCGGTACAGTCCGAGACGGCCATTGGCATCATCGAAGCCGTAGGCGATGTTGAGATCGCGATCGACCGCATCGGGATTGAATCCTCTGCCCTTGCCGCCGTCATAGGTGAAGCTGCTCAGCTTCTTCCAGCTGCGATCGCCCGGCAGGCGATAGGTATATTCGATCCGATCAGCGTTGTAGGTCTCGTCCGCTTTGATCTGGATTCCCATCACCCGGATTTCACCATGGCCGTCGCTGATATATTCGGCGGCGTTGCGGCGCGGGCCTTCGACAACGCTTCGCTTGAGCGACACGGTATCGACCCGGTCGACGCCGAGCCCCTTACGATCCTCGGCGATCAGGGTGCCGCGATTGTCCTCGGGGACATAGGCACGCGTCATCAGCACGCTCGTCGCTCCCTCTTCTCCGAGCCAGTCGATCACGGTACCCCCTGATTGCACGATGCCCAGGGCGCGCCAGCTATCGCGCGGGGTGAGCAGCTTGACGTTCGACCCGTCTGCATCGACCGCGATGACGCGCGTGAAGAACAGATTGTCGCCAGCGCCGTCGAGAATCATGAAGATGCGGCAAACGAGTCGGGTCGTCGACGTCCAGTTGCATTTCGACAGGCGTTCGGGTTTGCCCGAACTCGTCATGATCGGCTTGGGCGGCGGGCCATCGAGAGTGGCGACGAACAGGGTGGTGCCCTGGCCTGCCCTGGGCACGATAAATGCCACACGTTTGCCATCAGGCGACAGGCTGATGTCCTGGACATTCTCGCGCGCGCCGAATCGCGCGGCGGCGCCTTCGTCGGCACGCGCGGCAATCATCGGCAGGCACGCCAGCACCGCCGGCCCAAGCAGGCGCACCATCTGCCGCATCAGCTTTTCCCCCAACCTGTTACGCCTTTACGATATGCCCGGATCGATCGCGGTCAACCGGTCGATGGGCTCGGATCGGGTCGAATGAACTTGCCCACCGGTTCGCTGGTGCGCCTGCCGGTGGACAAGCGCATGGCCGCTTGTCACAAGGGCCCCGCCTGCCCGTCCCACCGGAGTATCTGTCGATGCGCGCGTTGCTTATCCTGCTTTTGCTTTCCACTGCCGGCATGGCCAGCGCGCAACAGGTGTCGCCGATTTCGGTCGAAACGCTGAAGACCGTCGACAAGGAATTGTCCTCCGACGCCTATGAGGGGCGCGCACCCGCGACGCCGGCCGAGGACAAGACGGTTGCCTATATCATCGACCGCTTCAAGGCGGCGGGGCTTAAGCCGGGCAATAAGGGCAGCTGGGTGCAGGACGTGCCGCTGGTCGAGATCACCGGCAGCGACGTGTCGCCGATCACCTTCGCGGGCGGCAAGACCCCGCTCAGCCTGGCCTATCGCACCGACATGGTCGTCGGCACCTATCGCGTGACGCCCAAGGTGGCGTTGAAGGACAGCCCGGTGGTGTTCGTCGGCTATGGCATCAACGCCCCCGAGCGCGGCTGGAACGACTATGCCGGGCTCGACGTCAAGGGCAAGACCGTGGTCGTGCTGGTCAACGATCCCGACTGGCAGACGCCGACGCTCGACGGTTTGTTCGAGGGCCGGGCGATGACCTATTATGGGCGCTGGACCTACAAGTTCGAGGAAGCCGCGCGGCAGGGGGCCGCCGCGGTGCTGATCGTGCACGATACCGAACCCGCCGCCTATGGCTGGGGCGTGGTGCAGTCGAGCTGGACCGGGCCGCAGCTCGAACTCGATGCCAAGGGCGACCATCTCGACCAGAGCCAGGCGATCGGCTGGATCCAGCTGGCGAGCGCCAAGGCACTGTTCGCAAGCGCCGGCAAGGATTTCGACGCGCTGTCGGCAGCAGCGAAGGTCAAGGGGTTCAAGGCCGTGCCACTCGGCGTGACCGCGTCGGTGTCGTTCAGCAACAGCATCCGCCGCCAGGCATCGAAGAACGTCATCGGCGTGCTGCCCGGCACGGCGGCGCCGCAGGACTATGTCCTCTATACCGCGCATTGGGACCATCTTGGCCGCTGCGATGCGGTCAAGGGCGATGACATCTGCAATGGCGCGGTCGACAATGCCAGCGGCATGGCCGGGCTGGTCGCGCTCGCCGAGGCCAATGTGAAGGCGGGGCCGGCGCGGCGCTCGATCGCCTTCATGGCGGTGACGGCCGAGGAATCGGGGCTGCTCGGGTCGCAATATTATGCCGAACACCCGGTCTATCCGCTGTCGCACACCGTCGGCGGGGTCAATATGGACAGCCTGAACGTGCTTGGCCTGACCAAGGATTTCGTGGTCACCGGCGCGGGCAAATCCGAACTCGAGGACCTGATCGTCCCGCTCGCGGCAGCGCAGGGCCGGGTGATCAAGCCCGAGCCCAACCCCGAGCGCGGCGGCTATTTCCGTTCCGACCATTTCAGTTTCGCCAAGCTCGGCGTACCGATGCTCGACGGCGGGTCGGGCGAGGATCTGGTCAAGGGCGGAAGCGCCGCGGGCCATGCCGCGGCGGAGGATTATGTCACCAATCGCTATCACAAGCCGCAGGACGAATATGACGCCAACTGGGACTGGTCGGGCGCGGTCGCCGATCTGACGCTCTACTACCGGTTGGGACGCGAGCTGGCCGAGGGCACGAGCTGGCCCAACTGGTACAAGACCGCCGAATTCCGCGTGATTCGAGACAAATCGCGCCAAGGCCAATAGGGGCGCCGAGCGTGACGAGGCCAGTCCAGCCTGCCGAATGGGCGCCCCACAAGGCGGTCTGGATCGGCTTTCCCAGCCATCCCGAGCTCTGGGCCGACGATATCGGCCCGGCGCGCGCCGAGGTTGCCGCCTTTGCCGAGGCCGTCCATGCAGCAGGGGCTGGCGAGAAAGTAATCCTCGTTGCTGCCGATGCCGAAGCGCGCCGGGCTGCGACCAAGCTCGCGCCCTTCGCCGAGGTGATCGTCGAACCGTTCGGCGACATCTGGCTGCGCGATACCGCGCCGATCTTCGTCTCACCGCACGAGGCGCGCAATTTTCAGTTCAATGGCTGGGGCGGCAAATATGATCTGCCCGGCGACGATGATATCGGCGCGCGGCTCGGGCGCAGCCGCCGCGTCGCGCTCCGGGAATGCGACTGGGTACTCGAAGGCGGCGCGATCGACGGCGACGGCACGGGCCTTGCCGTCACCACCGAGCAGTGCCTGCTCAACCCCAATCGCAACCCGGGGCTGTCACGCGCGGTCATCGCCGACCATCTGAAGCGCGACCTGGGCTTCAGCGACGTGCTTTGGCTCGGCGAGGGGCTGCTCAACGATCATACCGACGGGCATGTCGACAATCTCGCGCGATTCGTGGCGCCAGGGCGGTTGGCGATCCCCGAAGGGACCGACAACGACCCCAACTGGCGCATCTATCAGCTTGCCGCTGAGAAGGCCCAGGCATTCGGGGTCGAGGTGGTGCGGGTGCCGTCGCCCGGGCGGATCCTGCACGACGAGGAGATCGTGCCGGCAAGTTACATGAATTTCTACATCGGCAACGCAGCCGTCGTCGTGCCGCTTTATGGATCGCACAATGACGACGCGGCGGTGGCGGCCTTCGCCGAGCTTTTCCCGAGCCGGCAGGTCGTCGGCCAGCGCGCCGATCATATCCTGACCGGCGGCGGCAGTTTCCACTGCATCAGCCAGCAGATTCCGGGATGACGATCTTCGCGTTCGTCGCCCGGGCGTTGCTCGCCGGGGCGATCGTCGCCGCCGTCGCGCTGATCGCCCGGCGCAGCCCGGTGGCCGGCGCGGTCGTCGCGTCGCTGCCGCTGGTTTCGGTGCTGGGGATGATCTTTCTGTGGCGCGACACGCATGACCCCGAAAGGCTGGCGTCGCATGCCGGGGCGACGCTGTGGTACGTCATCCCCTCGCTGCCGATGTTCGCGCTGATCCCGGCGTTGCTCCGCCACGGCATTTCGTTCTGGGCCAGCCTGGCAACGGGTTGCGCACTGACCGTGCTACTCTATCTCGCAACGGCAATCATCGCCGCCCGGTTCGGCGTCACGCTATAGGATCATGCCGATGACTGAGATCACCGTTGCCGCGCTTCAGCTCGCGTTCGGCCCCGATATCGATGCCAATATCGCCCATGTCGCGCGGCTGGTACGCGAGGCGGCAGCGCGCGGCGCGCAGGTCGTGCTGCCGCCCGAACTGTTCGAGGGCGAATATTTCTGCCGCGTCGAGGACGAGGGCCTGTTCGCGACGGCGAAGCCGGTCGGCGAACACAAGGCGGTGCTGGCGATGCAGGCGCTCGCTGCCGAACTGAAGATCAGCATCCCGACCAGCTTCTTCGAGGCGGACGGCCCGCACCATTACAACAGCCTCGCGATGATCGGCCCCGACGGCAAGGTCGAGGGAGTCTATCGCAAGAGCCATATCCCCGACGGGCCGGGCTATGAGGAGAAATTCTATTTTCGCCCCGGCAATACGGGTTTCAAGGTGTGGCCCGGGCCCTCCGGCACTGCCGACACCACGCTCGGCGTCGGCATCTGCTGGGACCAATGGTATCCGGAGACGGCGCGCGCGATGATGCTGATGGGCGCGCAGGTCCTGTTCTACCCGACCGCGATCGGCAGCGAACCGCATGACGAGGGGCTCGATACTGCACGGCTGTGGCGGCGGGCGATGGTCGGGCATGCGGTGTCGAACGTCGTACCGGTGGTAGCGGCCAATCGCGTGGGTACGGAGCCCGATGGAGAACCAGGGGGCCAGACCTTCTACGGCACCAGCTTCATCACCGACGAACGCGGCGACATCCTCGCCGAGCTCGGCCGCGAGGAGGAAGGCGTGATCACCGCAACGCTCGACCTCGACCGCGTCAAGCGCCACCGTGCCGCCTTCGGCTTCTTTCGCGATCGCCGACCCGAACTCTATGGGCGGCTGGTCCAGGATATCTAAAGTCTGATGACTTCACCCGGATAGTGGATGAATCGACCAAGTGTCATCCTGCTCTAGCGGCGGGGTTCAGCGCCGACATCATCCCTGATGACGACGGGCCGAGAACAGCCGTCGATCGTGCGAAGGACCGTCAGGATCTCCCGGGCATTGGGTTCCTCTGTCATCGGGTGGGCGCGCAGCGGCTTGGCATCGGCAGCGGCCTTGGCCGCGGTCGATTGACAGATCGGGCGGGCTGCGGCGGGCGCGTGCGGCGCGCCGCTTGCCGCCGTCGCGGAAACCGTCAACAGAACGCAGGCAGCGATCGAAAAGCGATGCACGGTCAAAATCCCATTCTTCGGCATCACTGGCATAGCAAGAATCGGTAATCTTCTCAACACGCCCGGCACTATGGTCTCGCCCAATGACGCACCGCCCGCCTCTTGCGATCACCTGTTTCGCCGGCGCCGAAGCGGGCGAGTGGCGGGTTGATTCGAATACCCCGGTGGTCGGTGCCGGTTTGGCGAGGGTGGCCCATGTTGCTGTAGGCGGTGCTGACGGGGTGTGGACGCTCAACGGCACCGCGAGCCATCTTCGTTATACGACGGCGCCCGAGCGGCTTGCCCTGCGCGCCAGGCAGGAGGGGCTGGGACGCCCTGGATCGACTCGGGCGGCGTTGATCCCGATCCGCAAGTCGGAAGACTGGTGGGCGATGGCACAGGACGAGCGCCGCGCCATCTACGACGCCGGACGCCATTTGCCGATCGGGCTGGACTATCTGCCCGGCATCGCGCGCAAGCTGTATCATTCGCGCGATCTTGGCGAGGATTTCGATTTCCTCACCTGGTTCGAATTCGCGCCCGATCAGGAGGCAGCGTTTGACCAGATGCTCGAGCGGCTCAGGGCGTGCGCCGAATGGGCATTTGTGGATCGCGAGATCGATATCCGGCTGACCCGGTCCTAACCCGCTTCCCTGACAGCAAGCGCCCGCGCGAACACCGCCTCGAACATCTCGGGCGTCAGCCGCCCGGTATTCTGGTTGTAGCGCGAGCAGTGATAGCTATCGATCAGCACCGCACCGCTCGGCAAAAGGTGTTCGGCGAGATGCCCGAAGCGCGCCTTGGGCAACCGCCCGCCAAGGACCTTGACCGCCGACTGATGCGCGATCTGGCCGAGCGCCACGAAGATGCGGGCGTTGGGGAGCGCGGCAATCTGCCCCTCCAGAAACGGGCGACAGGCGTGGATCTCGGTCGGGGTCGGCTTGTTGGCGGGGGGCAGGCATTTGACCGCGTTGACGATCATTGCGCCCTTCAGCCCAAGCGTGTCGTCGGTGCGCCCTTCATATTGCCCATCGCTCAACCCGAATTTGGCGAGGGTGGAAAACAGCAGGTCTCCCGCCGCATCGCCGGTAAAGGGCCGCCCCGTGCGGTTGGCGCCGTGCTTGCCGGGGGCAAGCCCGATGATCGCCAGCCACGCGTCGGGATCGCCGAACGCATTGCAGGGCGCGTTCCACCAATCGGGATGCTCGATGCGCAATTCGTGGCGCAGCGCGACCAGCCGGGGGCAGCGCGGGCAATCGTGCGGCGGCTCGCTGGCGGGGATCGGGCTTGGCGCGAACATCATCGGTCGATAGGCGCAAGCCATGCCGATGCAAAGCTATGCCATCGCCCTGGGATCGAACCGACGCGGCCGCCACGGATCGCCGCGCGAAGAGGTGCGGGCCGCGCTGCGGGCGATCGGCGGGGTGATCGCCGCCTCGCCGATCATCGACACGCCGCCGATTGGTCCGTCGATCCGGCGCTTTGCGAACATGGTCGCGATCATCGAGAGTACGCTGTCGCCCCCCGAGCTGATGCGCCGGCTCAAGGCGATCGAACGCGCCTATGGGCGACGCCGGGGACGGCGATGGGGGGCACGGGTGATCGATCTCGATATCATCCTGTGGTCGGGCGGGTGCTGGGTCGACCGCGCGGTGACGCTCCCGCATCCGCAGTTTCGCGGCCGCGCCTTCGTGCTCGATCCACTGGCGGCGATCGCGCGTGACTGGCGCGACCCGGTCACAGGATTGCGGGTCGGGCAGCTCCGGCACCGGTTGCGCGGTTGACCGCCGGCGTCTGCGCTCCTAACGGCACAGCCACGCGATTGTCCGCCACGGTGCGGGCCCGTAGCTCAGTCGGTAGAGCAACGGACTTTTAATCTGTAGGTCTCGGGTTCGAATCCCGACGGGCCCACCATCCGGAACATCGCTGTGACCCCCAGCTTGGTCTGTGCCAAATCCCAGTTAGCGCTGGGCCAACCGGGTGATTCACTGGGCAAGGGGACTCTCCAGGTCCTTGGGCGCCGGGTCTAAGCCCAAGTTCCGGATCAGATCGCGGCAGCATCCTTGGTTTCAATGGGTGGGAGAGCCGAACGGCCGCTTTCGGGGGCTCGGATGGCCAAAGCGTACGTTTCCTGATGCTGAGCCGACAGCCAGCGAAGCGCTCTCATCCCGGTCGTTCGACGCCGCAAGTCATCGGCAGCGATAGCAGTCGGGCATCAACTCGATGCGACATTGCTATTCCAGTTTGCGCGGGTGATCCTCGATAACGCGATCGTCCCGGCGAAGCCCCCGCCGCAACGGAGATCGACTGATGCCCGCTCGCCCCATCCTTCTCGCATTTGCCCTGACCGTCTCCGCCACCGCTGCCGAAGCGCGGCAGGTCGCCCAGTTGCCCGCCTCCGCCACCAAGGCGGAGGGCATCGTGCGGATCCGCAGCAATCACGGCTTCGACGACACGGTCGATCGCCTCAAGGCAGCGATTGCCGCCAAAGGCGTCCGCTTTTTCGATGCGCTCGACCAGCAGGCGCTCGGCAAGGAAGCCAATCTGACGATCGGCAAGTCGGTGATCGTGCGCTTCGGTAATCCGCCGCTCGGCGTGCAATTCCTTCAGGCGAACCGCTATGCCGGGCTCGATTGGCCGGTGCGGATGCTTGTCGTCGAAGAGGCCGATGGCAGTGTATGGCTCGCCTGGACCGATTTCACCTTCATGGCCAAGCGCTACGGCATCACCACGCAGGACGCGCAGTTCAAGATGGCGGCCGGGGTCGCCCGTGCCATTGCCGCCGATGCTGCCAAATAAACGATGACGATGTCGGTCGCGCTGCTGAGTCTCGCCTTTCTGGTCGCCGCGATCTGCGCAGCGATCATGGGCTATGCGATCCAGCGCGGCGCGACCTGCATGGTCGCGGCGGTCGACGAGGTGCTGACCAAGCGTACCGGCTGGCGCCTTCTCGCCTTGGCCGAGGCGGCGCTGTGGGTCGCCGGCGGCGTGCTGCTCTGGCGCGCGATCGGCGGGCATGAAACCCTCCCGATCGGCTATCCGGCAACGCTCGCAGCGGTGGCGGGCGGGCTGTTGCTCGGCCTTGGCGCCTTCGTCGCCCGCGCGTGCGTGTTCGGCGCGATCGCCCGGTTTGGCTCGGGCGAATGGGCCTATCTGCTGACGCCGATCGGGTTTTATCTGGGCTGTGCGACGATCTGGCCGCTGATCGGCAAATTTCCGCCAATGCGCCTCGATTCGCCCCTGTTCGGCGCCAAATGGCTCTTGGTGCCCTTCGGCGTTTTCGTCGTCTGGCGCGCGGTCGAGGCGATCCGCGCCGGCGGTACCCGAATGTTCGCGGCCCATGTCTGGACGCCGCACCGGGCGACGGCGGTGATCGGAATCGTCTTCGCGATCTCGCTGATCGCGATCGGACCTTGGGCCTATACCTATGCCCTGCTATCGCTGGCGCAGGGCCGCAGCGACGGCGTGGTTGTCAAACTCGTGTTGCTTGCGATGCTGTTCGCCGGTGCACTGATCGGCGGATGGACCGCGGGGCGGCTGACGCTGCACGCGCCAACACCCGAGGCGGCGGTCCGCTGCCTTGGCGGCGGCGTCCTGATGGGCTGGGGCAGCCTGCTCATCCCGGGCGGCAACGACGAGTTGCTGCTGGTCGGCATTCCACTGCTCCAACCCTATGCCGTGCTGGCCGTCGCGAGCATGGCCATCGCGATCGCCGTCGGTCGGATCGCCGAGCGGCGCTTCGCCGTGCGCTAGTCAGTAATCGCGCTTGCTGCTAGAGCGCAGCGGTCGCCCCGGGGAGGGGGCTGCATTCGATGGAAATGCAACAGGTCCGCTATTTCTTGTCGGTCGCGCGCGTGCTCAATTTCACGCGCGCCGCTGAAGAGTGTAATGTCACACAGCCCGCTTTAACGCGCGCGATCAAGCAGTTGGAGGACGAGCTCGGCGGCGACCTGATCCGCCGCGAGGGACGCAACACCCACCTGACCGCGCTTGGCAACCGGATGCACCCATTGCTTCAGCAATGCTATGACAGCGCGCTTACCGCCAAGTCGCTGGCCACCAGAATCCGCAAGGGGGAAGTACCGTCGCTGTCGTTGGCGGTCTCGCGGACGCTCGATCTGGTCCACTTGATGCGGCCACTCAGTGAAATGCACCGCAGCCTTGCGGGACTGCAACTCAAGCTGCGCCGTGGCACCGGCGCGCAGATCGCCGCGATGCTCAGGAATGGCGAAGTCGATCTCGCGATCGGCGGGCCGATCGGCGAAAGCTGGGACCGGCTCGAGACTTGGCCGATGTTCAGCGAGGCGTTCGATCTGGTCGTCGGCGTGAACCACCCGCTGGCGATGAGCAACGAGATCGACCTCGACGTCGAACTGATCCGTGAATCGCGATTTCTGATTCATGGCGATACCGACATGGCCGAGTTCGAAACCGGGCGGCTCGATGCGGCCGGCATCAGCCTCGACCATGCCCATGAAGTCGATTCCGATCGCGATCTCGAGGCGCTGGTGGTGGCTGAATTCGGGGTCGCGATCATGCCGGCAAGCGCGATGAATTCGGCACGGGTGCGACATCTTGCCTGCTCGGCGCTCGATCTGCGGCGGACGGTCGCGATCTATTCGGTGGCGGGCCGGGCGCGCTCGCGCGAAGCCGCCGCGCTGCTCAATCTGGTCAGGTCGGCAGACTGGTCGCGCGCCTTAGGCGCTCACCAGCTTGGCGGCGTCGAGTAACGCGTCGAGTTCCATCCGGCGGCGATAGTCCGGATCGACATGGCGCGCGGCGATGATCCCGTCGCGGCCGACGACGAACACGGCGGGAACCGGCAAAACCCAGGGCGTGCCCCCCTGATAGCCGGGAACGTCCCATCCCGCCCCGCCGATCATGCCGGACATCGCTTCATCGACCCAGATCGCCAGGTTGATCGATAGCGCATAGCCGCCGCCGACATCGGTCAGGAACGGAAATTCGGCGCCTGCCTCGGCCCGCAACACGCGCGTATAGTGCTGCACTTCGGACGAAATCGCGACGATCTGCGCCGGCTTTGCCGCCTGTTGGATTTCGGCCAGGCCAACCATGTTGAGCCGGCAATAAGGGCACCAATGCCCGCGGTGAAAGGCGAGCACCGCCGGCCCCCGCTCCAGCAGCGCTTCGAGCGTGACCAGCCGTCCGTCATGGTCGGGCAGGCAGAAATCGGGCATCGCTTCGCCGACCATCGGCGCGGTACTGCCGGCCTGCGCCGCCTCCAGCCGACCGACGAACGCGTCGACCGCGGCGGCAAAGTCGGGGCCTTTGGTGCGGACACAATCGGCGACGTACTTCAGTCGTTCGCCCAAGCTGAGATCGCGATTCCGAACTTCCTGGAAGGCGTCTTCAAGGGCTGCGACGAGCGGATGGGTCATTGATGGGTCTCCTCGAAAGCTCGTACCACACGCCAATCCTGCGTGGGTAGAGCGCCCATCATTTGGCGGCGGCGGTCTCGACCATCTCCCCGGCACAGGCTTCATGCAGGACGAACCCCTCGCTCGGATCGACCTCGGCGCGCCACGGCGCTTTCTCGAGGGTCTCGCAGGTGTGGCGATAACCCGCCTCCCAGCGTTGGCGGATACCGTCGGCGCTGAAATCGACGTCCTTGGCGTGATCCTCATAGTCGAGCGCGGGCGCCAGCAGGCGGATGACGTGCATTTGCGTGGTGCAGCCATAGCCGGTGAGGCCGCGCTGCTTGAGGCTTTCCAGCGCTTCCTCCGGAATGAGCGCGGTCATTTCGGCAATGATGTGGCGCATCTTGTGGAGCTGGCGCTGACGCCGGATGTGCGAGGCCGAGCGGCTCGAATATTGCACGTCCTTCTGGCGGTTCATCACTTCCCAGATCGTCTCGGGCTCCTTGCCGTGCGGGTTCCAGAGATGGACCGCGAAAACCATCCCGTTCTTGCGCGGATTGTCGTCGAACACGACTTCGACCGGGGTGTTCGACAGGATTCCGCCGTCCCAATAGAGCTGATCGTCGATCCGCACCGCCGGGAAGGCGGGCGGCAGCGCGCCCGATGCCATGACGTGGCGGAGATCGATCGTCCGATCGCGACTGTCGAAATAGGTCATTTCGCTGGTCTGGACGTTGGACGCGCCGACCGTCAGCCGGATCGGGCCATTGTTGATCTGGTCGAAATCGACCAGCTCGGTCAGCGTTTCGGCGAGCGGCGCGACCGAATAATAGCCGGCGCTCTCGGCGCCGAGCGGCGAATGCGCGCTGACAAAGGCGGCCGTGTTGGGTCGGAAGAAGGATGGGATGCCGGTGGTGACGGCCATCATGTTGCGCGCCGCCACCGGAAACCAGCTGGGGAGCGGCATGCCCATGAACCGGTCGCTCTCGACGCGCTTCCAGAATTCACGCATCCGGGCAAGGCCGTCGTTGGCAGGGCCTCCCGCGATCAGCGCCGCGTTGATCGCACCGATCGACGTGCCAACCACCCAGTCGGGGGCGATCCCTGCCTCAGCCAGCGCCTGATAGACGCCGATCTGATAGGCGCCGAGCGCCCCGCCGCCTTGGAGCACCAGAACGATCTGGCCGTAGCTCGAAATCTCGTCGTGAAGGGTCTTCATTTTGGTCTCTCCTGATCAGCGATGATGTCCGCGCGCCGCCAACCAGACGCACGCCTTGTCGTTATTGAGCGGTCCAACCGCCATCGACAGGAAGCGCGGCGCCGGTGATCGAAGCGGCACCCGGTCCGCATAGGAACACCGCGAGCGCGCCAAGTTCCTCGACCGTCGCGAACCGCTTCGTCGGCTGCGCGGCGAGCAGCACGTCACGGATCACCGCTTCGCGATCGATGCCGCGAGCCTGGGCGGTGTCGGCAATCTGGTTCTCCACCAGCGGAGTCCATACGTAGCCCGGGCAAATCGCGTTACAGGTGACGCCGACCTCCGCGCCTTCGAGCGCAACCGTCTTGGTGAGCCCAAGCACGCCGTGCTTCGCCGCGACATAGGCACTCTTGAACGGCGAGGCGACAAGCGCGTGCGCCGAGGCGACGTTGACGATGCGGCCAAATCCCGCCGCTTTCATGGCTGCGAAAGCGGTGCGGGTCGTGTGGAACGCCGCCGAGAGGTTGAGTGCGATGATCGCGTTCCATTTGTCGACGGGAAAATTCTCGATCGGCGAAACATGCTGGATGCCGGCATTGTTGACGAGAATGTCGACCTGACCGAACCGCGCGATGCTGTTCTCGATCAGGCCGGCAGCACCGACGGCATCGAGCAGGTTGGCCCCGTCATAGGCAACGCGCCCGCCATGTAGCGCCAGCGCCGTGCAGGTCGCCTGGATCGCGTCGCTATCGCCCAGGCCATTGATCACGAGGTCGGCGCCGGCTTCGGCAAGGGCACGAGCAATTCCCAGCCCGATTCCGCTGGTCGATCCGGTAACGACGGCGACTCGCCGGGCGAGTGGTTTCGGGGAGGAAAGCGCAGTGGGCGGCAAGTCCATGACGGGCATCCTTTTTTTGAAAATGATGACCAGAAACTGCCGATACCGGCGATCAATTTGAAATGCCGTTTCTGCATCGACTCGATACGGCAAAGCGATTGGGTGCCCGCCAGGCTGCGGCGTAAATCCAGGGCGTGTCAGCAAGCCGGCCCGCCGACTTGCCCACCCCATGGCCACCAACAGGAAGACCGATCATGACCAGAACGATCATTCAGGGCGCCGTATGCGCACTGCTCGCCGCGACCACCTTCGCCACGCCCGCCTTCGCGGGCGAGTGCCCGGCCAACAAGGCAGGCGCCAGCCTGCTGACCGGCGCCCCGACCATGCCCAAAGGCGTAACCGATACCGTGATCGGCTCGGTCGACCTCAATGCCGAAATCGGCGTGCCCGATCGCCAGCTGCGCACGCGGCGCCTCGTCGTTCAACCCGGCGGCATCGTTCCGCTGCACAGCCACAAGGACCGCCCGGCGCTGATCTACACCGTGAGCGGCCAAATCACCGAATATCGCAGCAGCTGCACGGTGCCGATCCTCCACAAGGCGGGCGACGTTGCGCGCGAAGCCGACGGCATTTCGCATTACTGGATCAACCACGGCAAGGTCGCCGCGGTGTTGCTGTCGTCCGACGTCCATCACGGCAACTGAGCCGATCCTCAGGTTGACGACCCCGAAATGACGGGCCTCGCTTGCCGGAGCAGGCGAGGCCCTGTCAGCCAGCGTGGCGCACCGCTCTTCGCCTGGACAGATTGGCGGTGCATGCGCGGCAATGGCCTGGCATCCGACGCTGTCGGAGCTGGCATGGTCGTCATCTCGAACGCGCTCGTGCTCGCTCACGTCGACGAGGCACGCATGCCCAAGGTGGCCTTCAGCGAGAGGATGGCGAGGTGCTCGGCCAGCGTTTTCCACGCTTTGCCGCCGATCTCGAATGGTGGGCCTCGCCGCCTCCCAGCGGATGGCGCAAGCCACGTCTTACTGAGAAGCTCGGCGCACGGAAAGGCGTGCCCGGACGAAGAAGCTAGCTTGCAACGCGGCTGATCACGCCAAACGTCGGACCTAGGATTTTAGCCGCCAAGCCGAGTTGACGAGGTCCGGGACGGTAAGGCGTCCATCCGCAAGTGCAGCAGCCTCTGCTTTAACCTCGTTTAATTGGCGATCTTTGCCCATGATAGGCCAAAGAATGGGCTTTGGTGGAGTATTTGGCGGGGACGGCGAGGGTCTACGGGATAGCCATAGGATTTCCCAAAGTCTTGATTGACCTTTTGCAAGTGTTTGCGCGCCCATTCGTCCGTCAACCTGAGCCACTCACGCTCTGGAGCCGCACTTCGGGCAAAGGCACCGAACGTGCCGGCAAGGACATCAGGGGCGTTCAAATCCAGATGGTCGGTATCCGGGTTCACGCCAACGTGAGGGGATCCTCTGCGCGTGCTCGCTGCGGCGGGAGCCAGCCGCGCAAGCCAGCGGTAATTTCTTGATCGACCCGCTCCGACACGACCCTCAGCACCAGCTCGATGTCGTCGGGAGGGACCTCCGCGCGCGCGCTGAACGAGATGGTGCGGATCAGCGCGGGATCGACGATCGTCAGGCACCGCAAACGCCCAACGGCAATTTCGTCGGCGAACAGCGCGCGCGAAAGGATCGAGCAGCAACCGCTCCGCTCGAGCAAGTCGGGCGTGATCCCCGCCGGCTCGACCTCGGCAGCGACGTCGAGGGGGGCGGCATTGGCGCGGTACAGCTCCTCGACGAGGATGCGGTTGGTGGGGTCGAGGATCAACCTGAAGCTGCCCAGCGCGCGCAGCGGTATCGTCGTGCCCCCCTCGGGCAGCAGCGGGGCGGGGCCGACCAGGCAGAAGGCCTCCTGATATAACGGCACCACCCGGACCGCCTTGGGCGGGGGCAGGTAGCAGATGACCAGATCGAGCTTGCCCTCGCCGAACTGCTGCAGCGCCGTTGCGGTCATGACGCTGCGGATGCCGAGTTCGAGATCGTCCTGACCCGCGCATGCAGCCATGATATGCGGCCCAAAGGCGCGCGCCGCCGCGGGTGTGGCGCCCAGGACCAACTTGCGCCCGCGCCCGCCTGCGCGCTTGCGCATTGCGTGCTCGGCTTCAGTCACCCGCTGCAGGATCGCGGTCGCATGGGGCAGAAACAGGGCGCCCGCTTCCGTGAGCCGCGCCCCCCGCGCGTGCCGCGCGAGCAGCCGCGTACTGAGATGCTCTTCAAGCTTGCGGATCTGCTGGCCGAGCGCGGGCTGCGAAAGGTGCAGTTTTCCCGCTGCGGCAACGAAGCTGCCTTCCTGTGCAATCGCCGAAAAGGCCCGCAACCAGCGAAGATCCAACGCCATACGAGCTATAACACCAGCTTTTAGCTCCGAAAGCAACTCGGTATTGGACGCCGCGGATCGGAGTGCCTAGCCCTAGGCTTATCGCGGGCATCATGACCCTGTCGGGATCGGAAGATACCCGACCGCCAGGCCTGCTGCGCCGCGATACGTCTACGAGATGTGAATCTTGTCCGAACAATATCGAAACGGACCGGCCCGGGACATCGGTGAGCGGCAAGAACGCCACTGCGGGTTGAGAACCGGAAAAAGGGGAGAGGAATCGTGAGGCATTCATTGTTGCGCAGCCGCTTGCGGGCGAGTGCGGCGCTGCGTCTGGCGCTGGCTGTCACGGCCACCGTCGGCGCAACGGAAGTGCGGGCGCAGGAAACGCCGCCAGCCACGCCACTGCCAACCGAGCAGATCCCCGCGACCGAGCGCGAGGAAGCGACTGACCCCGCGCAAGCGCAACAAGGCGCGCGCGCCGACGGTTCGGCTTCGGATATCGTCGTCACCGGATCGCGCCTGCAGGGTGCGGGCTTCACCGCACCAACGCCGACCACGGTGGTCGGCGCCGACGTCATCGCATCTCGCGCGCCGGTGTCGATCGCGGAAGTGATCAATCGACTGCCCGCTGTCCGCAACTCGGTCAGCCCGTCTTCCAACCAGCGTCAGTTCGGCGGCGGCACGTCGCCGGTTGACCTGCGCGGGCTCGGCCCCGTCCGCACGCTGACGCTTGTCGACGGCAACCGCTTCACGCCCACGCTCGAGGATGGCACGGTCGACACGGCGTTGATCCCGATCGGGCTGATCGAGCGAATCGACGTCGTGACTGGCGGCGCTTCGGCCGCTTATGGTTCCGATGCGGTCGCGGGCGTCGTCAACTTCGTGCTCGCCAGGAAGCTGAGCGGGGTGCGCATATCGACGCAGACCGGAATCACCGAACGCGGCGACGGTGCATCGCCGGCGATCAGCCTGGCGGCAGGCACCTCGTTCGCCGGCGGTCGCGGCCATATCATCGCTGGCCTGGAAGCAACGCGTAACGACGGTGTCGGCGTCATCCTGGATCGCGAGTTCGGCAGGCAACTGCCGGGACAGATCACCTACGGAACGCCCCGCCCCGCCGGCACGCCCGCGTTGGGGCTCGTCACCGGCGTCAACTATTCGGCGCAGTCGGTTGGAGGGCTGATCACGGCGGGTCCCTTGCGCGGCCAAGCATTCGCTCCCGACGGCAGCACTTACCCGTTTCAATATGGCACGGTCTACAGCAACCTCATGGTCGGCGGGTCGAACCCGGGCAGCGAAGTGTTCCACTGGCCTTTGGTGACGCCGCTCGACCGCATCGCCGCGCTTGGCCGCGTCGAATATGAACTGACCGACGCCATCACCGCCTCGCTGGTCGGCAGCTATGGCCGAACCGTTGCGGAGACTTATACCGGCTTCAATCAGAGCAGCTTCATCATCTCGCGCGACAATGCCTATCTGCCAGCCGCCACGCGCGCGGCGATGGTCGCGAACAATCTGCAAACGATCACGGTCGGTCGACTTCTCACCGAGAATGGCGGCGTTCCCCAGCGCAATAGCTTCGAAACGTGGCGCATCATCGGTGGCCTTTCCGGACGTTTGGGAAGCAAGTGGAGCTGGGACGCGAGCGTTCAGTACGGCGAATCAAACAACCAGTTCCGGTTCCTTTCGCAGATCATCCCCGCGAACTACCGCGCGGCAGTCAATGCGGTGCGCGATGCCAGCGGCAACATCGTCTGTGGTCCGATCGCGACAAATCCAAATCTAACGCCGGCGCAGCGCTTGCAAGTGCAGCCGGGCTGCGTGCCGATCAACATCTTTGGCCAGGGTTCCCCATCCGCCGCCGCGATCGCCTATATCGGACCGGAGACCTATCACAACTGGAGCAATCGCCGATTTGTGGGAGCGGCGAATCTGCGCGGAACGCCTTTTGCGACTTGGGCGGGCGACGTCCAGGTCGCGGTTGGTGGCGAGTGGCGACGCGACGAGCTGATCGCGACGTCCGATCCCTATTCGCTCGCCGCGATCGCTGCGGCGGGCAACTATGGGGCCTATAGCGGGCGCGTCAATGTGTCGGAATTCTTCGGTGAAGTCGGCATTCCGCTGGCAAGGAATCTGCCCTTCGCCAAATCGCTCGACCTGAACGGCGCGTTCCGCCGTACCGACTATAGCACAAGCGGCGCCGTCACGACGTGGAAGGTGGGCATCACCTATGAGCCCATTTCCGCCATCCGCCTGCGCGGCACCTGGTCGCGGGACATCCGCGCGCCCAATCTTTCCGAGCTGTTCGCGTACACAGGGTCGGGTGTATCAGTGAACAGCACGGTCAACCCCTTCAACAACCAGACGGGTGCGCTCGCCACTTCGAGCAACGGCAATCCGAATCTCGCACCCGAAGTCGCACGGACGAAGAGCTTCGGCATCGTGTTCCAGCCGGAGTGGGATTGGGCGCGCGGATTAAAGCTATCGGTCGACTATTTCGACATCGACGTCCGCGGGCTCATCACCCAAGTCGCCGGTACGCAGGTGATCGCGCGCTGCTTTGCGGGCGAGACGGTGTACTGCCCGCAGATCCAGTTCGACAATTCGACCTTTGGGATCGCAAATGTTCAGCAGCTGTCTTTCAATCTCAACCGTTTACGGACACGAGGGCTCGATTTCGAGCTCGCGTATCGCGTGCCGCTGCCCAAAAGCGCCGGCCGCCTCGACCTCCACGTGCTTGCCACGCGAATCCTGGAACTGAAGACCTATGACCGCGGCACGGTGATCGAGCGGGCGGGCTCGCTGGCGAATGGCGGCTTGCCCAAATGGGTCGCCACGGCCGATCTCACTTATGCCCTTGGGGGCTTCTCCTCGACGCTCAGTGGACGTTATATCCAGGCGGCTATCAACGACGTCACGCGCATTGGGCCCGACGACCCGGCCTACAGCCCGACGCTGCCGAACAGCGTCAACATCAACAAATTCCCCAGCGCCGTGTACCTCGACCTCAGCCTGCAGCAGCGCGTCACGGCCGGTGGGACCGAGTTCACCCTGTTCGGCCTGGTCGAGAACCTCCTCGACAAGCCGCCGCCCACCTTTGCCGCGACCGGCATCCTGACTGGCAATCCCTACGATCTGATAGGCCGGCGCTTCAAGCTGGGCGCCCGGGTGGCGTTCTGATGCGCACGGTGGAGCATGGGCGGATGGCAAGGATTAGTTGGTGCCGGATCGCCGGAGGGGTCGTTCTCGCGGTGGCACCGATTGTGCCGACCCAGGCCCAAACGCCGCCCGCCTCGTACACGGACGACGGGCAGGTGCCGCCAGCGGTTCAGCAACTGCGGCGACACCGCGTCGACGCGACGGTCAATGCGCTGACGTTCCGCAACATGGACGAAATCTTCGACACGCGCGTGGTGCCGCGCAGCGGCCCGGTGTGGACGCTGCCGCGCCGAGACGCCGATGCGCTGCCCAGCTACACGTGCGGCTCGACACTTTACCCGGGCGAAGCGTTCATCGACCGAACTTTCACCAACGCGCTGCTGATCATGAAGGATGGCAGAATCGTTTTCGAGCGTCATTTCAACAATGGCGGCGACGGTGATCACTACATCGCCTATTCGATGTCGAAGACGATCACCGCGATGCTGATCGGCATCGCGCTGGACAAGCGGTTGATCCGGTCGATCGACGACCGCGCCGCCGATTACGTTCCCGAACTCAAGAACACCGCCTATGACGGCGTCACGATCCGACAGCTTCTTCAGATGCGATCGGGCGCCGACGTGCGGGAGAATCGCGGCTTGGTGAACGGCCGACCGACGGAGGGGCAGCGCGTCTTCGACGACGTCGTGGTCGCCAGCCGGATGCGCTTCGCCGAGGTTGCCCTCGGGGCGCCGCGTGCGGCGCCGCCAGGGTCGCGGTTCAACTATTCGACCTTCGATACCGCGATGCTGGGCTGGGTCTTGGAGCGCGCCGTACGACAACCGCTCGCGACCTTCATGACCACCTGGCTGTGGGAGCCCGCCGGGATGGAATCCTATGGTTATTTCCTTGCCGACGGGCCGCCGGGTGTCGGGCGAGAAATGAACGGCATGGGCTTCAATGCAACGCTCAGGGATTATGCGCGCCTTGGCCAGTTGATGTTGACCAAGGGAATCGGACCAGGCGGTCGCCGGATCCTGCCTGCGGGCTGGGTCGATCAGATGACGACGATCGTACCCTTCACGCCCGACGGCGAGCGCGCGCCTGGCAGCGGCTATGGCTTTCAGCTCTGGCGGCTCGACGATAGCACCGCCTATGCCGCCGTCGGCCAGCAGGGACAATATATCTATGTCGATCCCGCGACTCGCACGGTGATCGTCAAGCTGAGCTACTATCCCCCGGATGCCGGGCGAGAGGTTGCCGCTGAAGCGGTTGCCTTTTTCCGTGCCGCTGCGCAGTGGACTCCGAAGCCATGATCGCCGCCGTGCGCCCGGCTGCTGACATCGACACGCTTGTCGACGGGCAGCGCTTCGGTGCGTTCAATCTGGGCCTCCTGTTTTGGTCGTTCGCCGCCCTTTTCGCGGACGGTTTCGAGATTTCGTCACTCGGCCTCGCGACGCCGCACCTGATCCGCGAATGGGGTGTGCCCGCGAGCAGCCTCGGCTCGATGTTGAGCGCGAGCCTGGTCGGCATCTTCATCGGCGCGCCGCTGCTCGGCACGCTGGGAGACCGTTACGGCCGTCGCCAGGCGATCATCGTCGGATGCCTGCTGTTCGGGGTTACAACATTCGCGGTTGCCTTCGCGAACGGCGTCCAGCAGATCACCATGCTGCGTTTCCTGACCGGGATCGGCATGGGCGGCGTCATGCCGAATGCGATCGCGCTCAATTCCGAACTCAGCCCGAAGCGGCTGCGGGCGGCGTTGGTCACGCTGATGTTCCTTGGGATCAGTGCCGGCAGCGCCACGCCGCCGCTGGTCGCGCTCTGGGGGATGGCTGACTATGGTTGGCGGCTCATCTTCGTCGTCGGTGGCGCGGTGGCGATTGTCGCCGCCATCGGGCTGTTCTTTTTCCTGCCCGAATCAGTCAAATATTTGCACCGCCGCGGCGGACGCGATACCGAAATATTGCACGTGCTGCGCCGCATGCGCCGCGACGTGGCACTGCCCGACGGCACGCGCTTCGCGCCGCCTCCCGAGCAGCGCGCCGACGACGCGTCGATCCGGGCCTTGTTTCGTGGCGGGTTGGCGCCGGTCACGTTGCTCCTGTGGCTCTGCTTCGCGACTGCACTGATGGCGAACTATTTTCTCAATAGCTGGCTCCCGCTGCTGCTCGAGATGAAAGGCGTGACCGACCGCAATGCAGCGCTCATCGTCACCTGCTTTCATATTGGCGGTACGCTTGGCGGCGTTGCGATGGCGGCGCTGCTCGGCCGGTTCGGGATGCTTGCGGTCGCGGTGCTGCTGCTGCTCGCGACCCCTGCCGTGATCGCCTTCGGTCTGCCGCAGATCCCCGCATTCTGGCTCGGCCTGCTCGCCGGCTTTGCTGGCTTCGCGATCCTTGGCGCGCAGTTTGGCTGTAACGTCACGGCGGGTCTGCTTTATCCCACGCCCTGCCGCGCCAAGGGGGTGGGAACGGCACTTGCCGTGGGACGGATCGGGTCGGTGCTCGGCCCGCTCTTCGGGGCGCAAATGCTCGCGATGAAGGTTCCGGTGACTGTGCTCTTGCTCGCGCTGGCGGGGCCGATGCTGCTGGGAGGGCTTGGCGCACTGGCGATCGGCGTCATCACGCGGCGTCGTACCGGGAGTTTTCGAATCGCGGAGGCCGCCGAGCCCTCCGCTACATAAGCCGGGCTCAGCCCGCCAGACCATCAACCTGGCCCGGTCGTCGTTGTGACCAGGCACCGAGACCAACAAACAAGCACAAGGAACGAGCATGTCGCACGAACTGAACACCGGCGGCGATCGGGGCTACCTCCGGATCGCGACCGAAGAAACATTCGCCACCAGAGGGCAGGTCGATGCCATCCTGCGCAGCCTGCGCGACGGCACGGCGGACAAAGGCATTCGCTCGCTTTGGGGCTTTTACGGCACGAGCCCGTCGCAGCGGGCGACCGAGGTGCTCGACCGCCTGCTCGACCTCGGCACCCAGCGGATCGCGCACATGGACGCGGCGGGCATCGACCTCGCCATCCTTGGGCTAACGGCGCCGGGTGTCCAGCCCTTTCGCGACGTGGCTGAGGCCTGTGCGCTCGCGCGCGACGCCAACGAACAGCTTGCCGCTGCCGTGCAGGCGCATCCCGATCGCTTCGTCGGGCTGACCGCCGTCGCCCCGCAGGATCCCGAATGGTCGGCAGCGGAGATCCTTCGCGGCGCGCGCGAGCTTGGCTTCAAGGGCGCGATCATCAACAGCCATACGCAGGGCCAGTATCTCGATGAGCCGAAGTTCGACCCCATCTTCCGCGCGCTCGCCGAGGCCGATCAACCATTATACCTCCATCCCTCGACGCCACCCGACGCCATGATCGATCCGATGCTCGAGGCCGGGCTCGACGGTGCCATCTTCGGCTTCGGCGTGGAAACCGGCATGCATCTCCTCCGGCTGATCACGATCGGTATCTTCGATCGTTACCCAACGCTGCAGATCATGGTCGGGCACATGGGAGAGGCGCTACCCTACTGGCTCTATCGCCTCGATTGGATGCATCAGGCGGGCGTGCGCGGCCAGCGCTACGAACGCATGAAGCCGCTCCAGAAGACGATCCAGGGCTATTTCCAGTCGAACATCCTGGTAACATCGAGCGGTGTGGCATGGGCGCCCGCCATCAAATTCTGCCAGGAGGTGATGGGGGTGGACCGGGTGATGTACGCGATGGACTACCCCTATCAGTACGAACTCGACGAGGTTCGGGCAATGGATGCCATGGACATGCCGCTGGAGACCAAGCGCAAATTCATGCAGACCAATGCGGAACGCTGGTTCAAGCTGTAAGCACCGATCAGCCCACCGATCGGCCTGACCTGCAACACGTCACAGTAGATCAGATCGGCGACCCCATGGTTTGCTCATGTGGGTGACGGCTAGCCCAGGGCAAACTGTGCCGAGACCGGGTGCACGCAGTTAGACCTCGGCTATCTGCCGTCGATATCGACAGTGATCGAGAAACCGGGGGACGGCTGAACGGCGACGGACCCACCATGCGCCACGACAATCGCGGAGACCATTGCCAGACCAAGCCCGTGTCCGCTGGTCGACCGGCTGCTGTCCGCCCGCACGAAACGCTGGAACACGGTGGCCGCCGCTTCGGGCGACACGCCGGGGCCGTCGTCGGCGACGCTCAACCGGACCCGGGCGGCGATCCGTTCGAGCGAGACTGTCACTTTGGTGCCGGCAGGCGTGTGCACGATCGCGTTGTCGAGCAGATTACTTAGCAGCCGTTGGACCAACCGGCGATCGCCATGAATGATGATGCCCGTGGCGATGGCAGTTGCCAATCGATGCCCGCTGGCTTCCATGGCCGGTCGATAAACCTCGGTGACGTCGGTCACGAGTGCGCTCAGCGCCACGTCGGTGAAATGGGCGCGGGCGCTCATGCCCTCGACCTCGGCGATCCGCAGCAGTGCGGCGAAGATCTCCAGCAAGTCGCGTGCTTCGGTCGCGGCCGCCTCGATCGCTTCGCGCTGGACGGCTCGGTCGTCGCTCGCCAGCGCTTCGTCGAGGCGGTTGTGCAGGCGTGTAAGCGGCGTGCGAAGGTCATGCGCGACGTCGCTCGACACCTGGCGCAGATTGTCCATCAGCCCACCGATCCGGTCGAGCATGCGGTTGAGCGTGGCGGCGACCCCGTCGAACTCGTCGCCGCTGCCAGTGACCGGCACCCGCTGCGTGAGGTCGCCATCGATGATCGCCAAGGCCGTGCGGTCGATCCGGGCCAGCCGCGCGCGCGTGACCGCGCCGACGATCCACGCAGCGGCGATGCCGAGCAACAGCATCGCGCCGAACGCGCCGGCGAACAGCCGCAGCAGCGTGGCATCCATCTCGTCGATGATCCCGCGATCGGCGGCGACAAGCAGCCGGTGCCCGCTCGGCAAGATTGTCGTCAGCGACTGTGCGACGCGGCGCTCGCCATCCGACGTGTAAGGCAGCAGTTCGACATAACCCGGTATCTTGGGCACGCGAGTGTCGAGCTGCCCGGCGACTTGCCGACCGGCGGCATCCACCAGTCGATATGTAAGGCTCGCGGTGCTGCGCGCTGCCTCACGCCGGCGGATCGCCATCGCGATGCCGGTCGGCCCGTCATCGCCCTCGTCAATGAGCGCCTTCGTCTCGGCAGCAATGCGGTGATCGAGTTGCTGTTCGAGCGCCTCATGCGTCGTCTCGAACGCCACGACGCCGATCGCCAGCGTCGCCAGCGCAAACCCGAAGGCGACCAGCGCGACCAGCCCGAATGTGCCGCGCCACCAGCGTGTCACCCGTCGCCCCGGATCATATAGCCCGCGCCGCGCACCGTCTCGATCGGGTCGGTATCGAACCCGGCGTTGATCTTGGATCGCAACCGGCTCAGATGCGTCTCGACGATATTGGTCTTGGGATCGAAGTCGAAATCCCAGACCCGCTCGAGCAACATGGTGCGCGTCATCACTCGCCCGGGATTGCGCATCAGTTCGGCAAGCAGCACGAATTCACGCGGCTGGAGCGCGACGCGGCGCCCGGCGCGCGTGGCTGTGCGGCGATCGAGGTCGAGGACGATATCGCCGACTTCCAGCCGCGCCGGCTGCACCGACGCGACCGGGCGACGACCCAGTGCCATTACCCGCGCGGCGAGTTCGCTGAACGCAAAGGGCTTGACCAGATAGTCATCGGCGCCGCCCTCCAATCCCTCGACCCGGTCGGCAATGCCGTCGGTCGCGGTCAGCATCAGGACGGGCGTGGTGTCGCCGGTAGCACGCAGCGCCTTGACCAGTGAGAGCCCGTCGAGGCCGGGGAGCATCCGATCGACCACCAGCGCATCGAACCCGCCCTCGGTCGCCTGGAACAGCCCGTCGCGGCCATCGGCGCTGGCGACGATCTGGTGCCCCAATTCGGTGAGGCCACGGGCGACGAAGCGGTTGGTGTCGGCGTCGTCCTCGACGATCAAGATACGCATCGCATCATTCTAACGGCGGCGAAGCAGTTCGCCAGCCTCCGCCGAGCGCGCGGAACAGCGCGACTTGCGCCTGAGCGATGGCAAGATCGGACTGGGCGACAGCGAGCGATGCCTGCGCCACCGTGCGATCCGCATCGAGGCGCAGCAGCGGCGCGGCATCGCCTAGGCGCACCCGAGCGGCGGCGCGGCGGGCGGTGAGCCGAGCCTCTTTGTCCGCTTCCGCCAGCGTGTGATTGCGGCGTTGTTCCGCATCATAAGCGGCAAGCGCGGTCTCGACTTCGCGCAGCGCGCGC
Organism: Sphingomonas sp. 28-62-20; assembly: GCF_002281505.1. NCBI lineage: Bacteria > Pseudomonadati > Pseudomonadota > Alphaproteobacteria > Sphingomonadales > Sphingomonadaceae > Sphingomonas > Sphingomonas sp. 28-62-20. The sequence goes on along the minus strand of NZ_NCGH01000001.1, from coordinate 166,921 downwards.
AACACGGCGACGTCCCAACCGGCAAGTGCAGCACGTTCGCTCGCCCGCGCCTGCGCAAGCCGCGCGCGCGCGGGTGCCTGGTTGGGGAAGGCCCAGCTGACGAGTGGCGAGCCGGTCGCGACCAACCGCCCCGTCAGCAACCCGATCGCGCCGCCCAGATTGACGCGCGGATAGAGATCGGCGCGCGCCACGCCAATGCGTGCGGCGGCGGCAGCAAGGCGGCGCTCAGCCTCGCGAATATCCGGGCGCCGTAGCAACAGCGCTGCACCATCGCCGACAGGCGCGGCGGTGCGCAACTTGGGCAGCTTCACACAGGTGACGGGGTTCGTGCGCGCCTCCGCCGGTGGCCGCCCGGCCAGCGTCGCAAGGCGGAAGCGGGCATTGGCCTGTCCCGCTTCGAGCGGTGCCTGGAGCGCGGTCGTCGAGGCCAGAAGGCTCGTCGCCTGCGACACTTCCAGCGGCGAGACTTCGCCCGCACGCAACTGGTCCTGCGCGACCGACACCGCATCCTGCTGAACCTGTACTTGCTCGGCGACCGCGCCGAGCGCCTGTGTCGCGCCGCACAGCTCGACATAGGCGAGCACCGTTTCCGCCACCACGGCAACCCGGACGCCGTCCAGCGCCGCCTCCTGCGCGGCTGCATCGGCGCGCGCGGCAAGCGCCGCCGATCGCAGCCGCCCGAACAGATCGGCATCCCAGCTCGCGGTCACCGCAAGATCATAATCGGTGGTGGGCACGTTGGATGACGCGCTTGGCTGGCCCGCCGTATTGTCGACGGTCAGTCCGCTTTCAACCGTCGTCTGCGGCAATCGTGCCGCCCGCGCTTGGCGCAGCGCCGCGCGCGCGCCGTCGAGATTGGCATAGGCCACGCGCAGGTCGGCATTGGCGGCAAGGCTCGCGAGCACCAGCCGGTCGAGCACCGGATCGTCATACAGCCGCCACCAGTCGTCGGGCACTGGATCGATCGACGCGCTCGGTAGATCGGCAAAGGCGCCCGTTGCGGTCGGGGGCGCGGTGGTGGGTGGGGGCGAAGGCGCGGTCATGCAGCCGCTCGCCAGCAGCGCCATCAGCGGAGCGAAGCGCTTCACGCCGTCACCGCCTGGGGATGCGCGTCGAGCGCCGGCCGCTCTTGACCGAAGCGTGCGTAAAGCGCGGGCATCAGGAACAGGTTGAGCGCCGTCGACGACACCAATCCGCCCAGAATCACGATCGCCATCGGATGCTCGATCTCATGTCCCGGCGCATTGCCCGCAACCACCAGTGGCAGCAGCGCGAGCCCCGCGCACAGCGCCGTCATCAGGATCGGCACCAGCCGCTCGGCCGCACCACGGATGATGAGCTGCGGCCCGAACGCCTCGCCCTCGAACCGACGGAGATGATCGTAATGCGACAACAGCATGATGCCGTTGCGCGCCGCGATTCCGATCACCGTGACGAAGCCGACCAACGACCCGAGCGACAACACGCCCCCGGTCAACGCCACGCCCACCACCCCGCCGACCAACGCGAAGGGCAAGCTGACGCCGACGAGCGCGGTAATCCGGGTCGAGCGAAACTCCAGCCAAACCAACAGCAGGATACCGACCAGACAGGCAAGGCCAATCGTCCACAACCGCTGACGCGATTCCTGAAGTGCTGCATATTCGCCGAGCACTTGCGGATGGTATCCGGTCGCAAACGGCACCTGCACCACTGCGGCGTCGACCGCGCGCGCGACCGAGCCGAGATCGGCACCTTTCACATTGAGCGTCACATCGATGCGGCGCTGGCTGTTCTCGCGCTTGATCTCGTTGGGGGCGGGCACGACCAGCACATCGGCGACATCGCGCAACCGTACCGGCGCACCGGCTGGGGTCTGGATCATCATGTCGGCCAGCGCATGCTGGTCGCCGCGCACCGCGGGCTCGCCCCACAAAGCGACATCGAACGACTTCTGATCGCGGTAGATCTCGCCGAGCTTCTGCCCCGCCACCAAAGTCTGCGCCTGCCGACGTACTTCGCCCGGTGTCAGCCCGAAGATGACGAGATCCGCGGGGCGCGGACGGATCTGGATCTGCGGGACCAGCACCTGCTGTTCGACCTTGAGATCGGCCACGCCCGTGATGCCAGCAACCCGCCCGCGCACCCGTTCCGCGGCGGCGCGTAGCTCCTCCTGATCGGGGCCGAAGATACGCACGACGATGGTCGCGCCTGCGCCCGACAGCACTTCCTTGATCCGTTCGCGCAAATAGGTCAGCACGTCGCGGTAGAGGCCCGGATAGCCATCGATCGCCGCCTTGATCTTCGCGACGCTGGCATCGTAATCGGCCTTCTCGTCCAGGCTGATCCAGAATTCGGTGAAGTTCGGCCCGACCACTTCGTCGGCGGCCTCCGCGCGGCCGATATGCGCACCGAAATTGCGCACCCCCGGGATCGCGCGCAATTCCTTCGACGCCCGGATGCTGATGCGGTCCATCGCTTCGATCGAGGTGCCGGGCTTTTCGACGAAGTGCATCAGGAAATCGGTTTCGCGGAAATCGGGCAGGAACTGGTCCTTGAAGCCAGCATAGCCGATCCCGGAGAGCAGCAGTCCGCCCGCGACGATACCGAATGCCATGCTTGGCCGGGCGATCAGGCGAGGCAGCGTGTTGGCATAACGCTGCTTCAACCAGCCGACCAAGCGCGTGTCACCCTCCGCCTTGATCGGCGCATTCGGCAACAGGAACAGGCAGAGCGCGGGCGTCACCACCAGCGCGACCAGCAAAGACGCCGCAATCGCCAGCACATAGGCAATCGCCAGCGGCTGGAAGAACGTGCCCGCGACCCCGCCAAGGAAGAAGATCGGCAGGAACACCAACATCACGATCAGCGAGGCGAACACGACGGCCGTGCGCACCTCCAGCGAGGCCGCCAGCACGACGTCGAACGCCGAGCGCGGATTGCCCGCCTCGCGATTGAGCCGCAGCCGCCGCGCGATATTCTCGACATCGATGATGGCGTCGTCGACCACTTCGCCGAGCGCAATCACCAGCCCGGCGATCACCATCGTGTTGATCGTGGCCCCGCTCCACAGCAACATCAGCCCGGCGCCGAGCAGCGACAGCGGGATCGCGACCAGGCTGATCACCGCCTGCCGCCAATCGCGCGTGAACACGAACAGGACGATTGCCACCAATAAGCAGCCGATCATCAACGCGCGCGACAGATTGTCGATCGACCGTTCGATGAAGGTGGCGGGGCGGAAGATCGTCGTGTCGACCTTGACGTCCTTGAGGCCGGGCCGAAGCTCGGCCACGGCGGCTTCGACATCGCGGGTCAGTTGCAGCGTGTTGCCGGTTGGCTGCTTCTCGACGATCAGCATCAGCCCGGGACCATCATCGATGATCGCATTGCCGATCGGCGCGGCAAACCCTTCAGCCACGCGCGCTACATCGCCGATCCGCACCGGTGCGTCGCCGGCAATCTTGACCACCGTGCGCGACAGGTCATCGGCGGTCTGGATGGCGCCCGCCTGCTGCACGGCGAGGCGCTGGTTGGGCATGTCGACAAAGCCGCCGCCGCCAACCAGCACCGCATCGCCCGTCGCGAGCCGCAATTCGTTGAGCGTCACCCCCGCGGCGTTCAGACGGTCGGGATTGGCGAGCACTTGCAGCTGCCGGTCGCGATAGCCCCACACCGCAACATTGGCGACACCAGGCACCGCCATCAGTCGAGGCCGGATCGTCCAGCGCACCAGCTCGGAAAGCTGCATCTGGTCAAGCTTCTTCGACGAAATACCGATCTTCATCGCGCGGCTGGTCGAGGACAGCGGCGGCAGCATTACCGGCGGCCGGGCGGCGCTCGGCAAGCGGCTCTGCACCTGCGTGACGCGTTCCTGCACCAACTGACGCGCGCGGATCACATCGGTGCCGCGATCGAACAGAATCGTCACCGACGACAGGCCGAGCACCGATTTGGAGCGCAAGGTCGCCAGATCGGGCACGCCATTGACGGCGGTTTCGATCGGCACGGTGATGAGGCTCTCGACCTCCTCGGTCGACAGGCCCGGTGCTTCCGTCTGAATCTCGACCTTGGGCGGCGCGAATTCGGGGAAGACGTCAAGCGGCACATCGGTCGACGCGCGCACCCCGAGCACCACCAGCAACACCGCACAGGCAAGCACCAGCACGCGCTGGGTGAGCGCGGCGCGAACCATCCACGCCAGCATCAGTGCGCCACGCCGAACTCGGTGCCGAACAATTCAGCTGCACCCGCCGTGACGACTTCCGCGCCCGGCGTTAGCCCGCGCGAGAGGATCGCCCGGTCGCCTTGTGTCGACGCAACTTCGATCCGCTGGCGGATGAAGGCGCCGGGCGCGGTCTTCGCATAGACCCATTCGCCACCATAGATATCCCGCACGATCGCCGATGTCGGCAGCGACAGGCCATCGTTCGTGCCGCTCGCAATCGGCAGCGTAACGCCGACGCGCTGGCCAACGCGGTAAGCGCGGTCGCGATTGTCGAGCGCGAAATAGAGATCGACCGTGCCGGCCACGGCATTGGCCGATGGCGGTGCCTGAACCGGACGGGCAGCGCGGGCCGCGCCGGTGTCGCCCAGAGGCCGGATCATCGCCGCCCGCCCGCGCTCGACCGCACCGACATCGCTGCCGAATACCGGCACCCGGACCCACAAGGTTGATTGGTCCGCCAGCGACCGAATGGACGGCCCCAACAAACGTCGTTGTGCACGGGCCGCATCGGCAGCAGCCTTAGCGGCGGCAAGGGCGGCTGCGGCTTCGTCTCGTGCGCGAAGACTGCCCGCTTCCTCGCGCACCAGAGCGGCGGCACGATCGAACGCGATCCGCGCGAGCCTAAGCTGCGCCCGCGTTCGCGCAGCCTCGCCATCGGCGGCGACTTGCTGAATACCGAGCTGCTGGAGATTACTCATCGAATTGGTCGGCACGCCGCCGGCGCCAGCGGGCACGACGATCTCGCCGCTCGTCGCGCGCGTCACGCTGGCGCTGCTCGTGCCTGCCCGCACGGTGGTGATGCCCAGCCGCACCTGCGCCTCGCGCGTCAAGGTCAGCCGCAGCAAATCGCTTTCATGCGCGACGGCCTCAGCCTTTGCAGGAGCGGGAGGCGAAGTTGTTGATTTGCTGCCACAGGCAGTCAGCAGACATGCCGCAACTAGGAGCAGGTTCGATCGCGACGGGAACATCATCGCTACCTAACCGCCAGCGATTGGGGCCAGCTTGGTGTGCCTATACCATATCCCAATGTTCGTCCTTCGGCCTGATTAGCAGCCTCGGGATGGAAGAACGACCCGGATCGACGAATGCTGGAGGCGGCGTTCGAACCCGTGCGATCACGGCGGCCAAGAGCAAACCGGCAATGTCGCGGCCCGGCCCAATTAGCTGGCCGGGAATTTTTTGGCCAGGTGGGGAAAATTCGTCTACGAGGCGACGCTTGGCTCAAACTTAGCTGGGGGTTACCATCGCATGCCAGACCCAGCACCGATCGACGACATCCGCCACCCGCCCTGGCTTTTCTATGCCGCCGGCGCGCTGGCGCTGGCGGTGCTCATCATCGCCGTGCTCGGGGCGACGATCGCGCGCGGGCACCAGTTCGCGTTCGACCGCGCGATCATGCTGGCGATGCGCGAGCCCGAGAATATGCGCGTGCCTGAAGGGCCAACATGGCTGAAACAAGTGATGGTCGACGTGACCGCGCTCGGCGGCGAGACGGTGCTGACGATCATCGTCATCATCACCGCCGGCTTTCTCGCGATCCGGCGCCATTGGCTGACCTTCTGGCTGGTGCTCGGTGGCACGATCAGCGGCTCATGGGCAGTGGCGCTGATCAAGACGACGGTCGCGCGCCCCCGCCCCGCGCTGATCGACCATATCGTTCAGGTCTGGTCGGCGAGCTTTCCGAGCGGGCACGCCGCCAATAGCGCAATCATCTACCTGACCGTCGCCTTGCTGCTGATGCAGATCGTCGAGAGCCGGATCGCGCGCTGGTACATGGTTGCGGTCGCGATGCTGCTGGTGATCGTGATCGGCGTCAGCCGCATCTATCTGGGGGTGCATTGGCCGAGCGACGTGCTCGCGGGATGGGGTTTCGGTACCTTGTGGGCGCTGGCGTGGTGGTCGCTTGGGGGCTGGATCAGGCTCAGGCGGATAGAGAGCCGGCGCGCACAAGGAGTGCCTGTGCTGCCTTGAGGTGGGGCGCGTCGATCATATTGCCGTCGAAGCTGAGGGCGCCGGCGCCGGGATTCGCGGCGAACAGATCGACGATCGCGCGGGCATTGGCGATTTCGGCCTCGCTCGGCGAGAAGGCGGCGTTGATCACGGGCACCTGGGTGGGGTGAATCGCCATCATGCCGGTAAAACCATCTCGCCGGCCGCGCGCGGCATAGGCGGCAAGCCCCTCGGTGTCGCGGAAATCGGGATAGACCGTCTCGATCGCGGGCACCCCGGCGGCGTGCGCGCCGAACAGCGTGAGCGACCGGGCGAGTTGATAGGGCGCGGTATAGCTGCCATCGGCCTCGCGCGACGACGACGCGCCGATCGCGGCGGGCAAGTCCTCGGCGCCCCAGGTCAACCCGCACAACCGCTCGCTGACCCCGACATAGCTGCCCATGCTGAAGATCGCTGCCGGGGTCTCGGTCGCGATCGGCAGGATCAGCGCCGGACCGCTCAGCCGCGCCGCCAGCGCGGCGACCGACGCGCCGCCTTCGGCCTTGGGCAGAACGATGCCGTCGGGGCGCGCGGGGAGCACGGCAGCGAGATCGTCATCGAGCAACCCCGAATCGAGCGGGTTGACCCGCACGAATAACATTTGCCGGCGCGGCTCGGCGAGAAAGCCGGCAATCGCCGCGCGCGCGGCCGACTTGGCGGCGGGAGTCACCGAATCCTCGAGATCGAGGATCAGGGCATCGGCCTCGAGCAGAGCCGCCTTCGCCATCCGTTCGGGCCGGTCTCCGGGGACGAAAAGCAGTGAGCGCAAACGAGTCATGGGCATTCCGGCGTTGTTCATCATCGCGCTAGCATGGCCGAGCCGTGGCGCGGAAGCGGTGAATGGGTTTGATACTTTATACCATCACCTCTATTGCGGTGCAGCAATCGAGACAAAGGGATGACATGATGGTGCGATCGATGATGCTTGCCGGAGTAGCATTGGCGGCTTTGCAGGCAAGCAATGCGGCGGCCGCGCCGGCCGATGCGGCGACAGCGGTACCGCCAGCTGCCCTATCGAGCGATCAGCCCGCAGCGATCGACCAGAGCAAGGACATCATCGTCAGCGCCCCGATCGTCCATAGCGAGGCCGATGTGCTGTCGGGCACCTCGGTCGTCAGCGGCCAGGAACTGACCCGCTCGCTGCAGCCGACGATCGGCGAAACGCTTGCGCACCAGCCGGGGGTGTCGGCCACCTCGTTCGGTCCCAATGCATCGCGCCCGATCCTGCGTGGCTTTCAGGGCGACCGGATCCGCGTGCTGACCGACGGCATCGGCTCGATCGACGTGTCCAATACCTCGGTCGATCATGCGGTGATCATCGATCCGCTGCTCGCCGAACGCATCGAGGTGCTGCGCGGACCGGCCGCATTGCTCTATGGCTCGTCGGCGGTCGGCGGCGTCGTCAACGTGATCGACAAACGTATCCCGCGTTCGGTGCCATCGGCCGGCTATCGTCTCGACGGAATCGCCACCTACGGTTCGGCTGCGAACGAACGGACGATCGGCGCGGCAAGCGACGTCAAGCTCAGCGACCAGATCGTGCTTCATGCCGACGGTTCTTATCTCAAGACCGATAATCTACGCATCGGCGGCTTCGCGCTCACCCCCGAGCGGCGCGCCGAGGCGCTTGCCACCAGCCGCCTGCCGCAAACCCCGGCGCCGGGTGAAGATATGATCGATTTTGCCGGCAACGCCGCGATCCGCGGTATCCTGCCCAACAGTGCGAGCGAAACCTGGACTGCCGGTGTCGGTGCCGCGCTGATCACCGACGGTGGCAGTCTCGGTGTCTCCTACAGCCATTATGACAGCCTGTACGGCGTCCCGATCCGCTATGCGACGCTGCCCGGCCAAGGGCAGGAATCGCCGCGCATCGACATCGTCCAGAACCGGCTCGACATCCGTGCGGCGGTCGATACCGGCGGCGACGTGTTCAAGGAAATCCGCTTCCGCGCGGGCGCCGCCAATTATCGCCAGTTCGAGTTGCAGCCGAACGGGGCGATCGCCACCACCTTTCTCAACAAGGGGTTCGAAGGCCGACTCGAGCTCGTTCAGGCGCGGCGCGGGCCGTGGCTTGGCGCGTCGGGCGTGCAATTTTCCAATCGCGAGTTCAACGTGATCGGCGACGAGGCGTTTCTGCCACGCAACGCGACCGCGCAGACCGGGATCTTCACGCAGCAACAGCTCGATTTCGGCAAGGTCAAGATCGAGGCGGGGATTCGTTATGAGGTTACCGATGTCGACTCGCGGGCGCTGCCGGGCGACGCCCGATTCTTCAACGGGGCACGGCATTTCGAGGCACTTTCGGGCGCGCTGGGGGGCTCCTATGCGCTCAGCGACTCGGTGCGGATCGGCGTGAACCTCTCGCACACCGAGCGGGCCCCCTCGGCCGAGGAGCTGTTCGCCAATGGCGGCCATGCGGGTACGCAGGCCTATGAGCTTGGCAATCCCAATTTCCGTATCGAGAAAAGCGACGGGATCGAGGCGACGCTCCATGTCCATGGCGACGGCTACAGTCTCGACGGATCGGCCTATTACAACACATTCGCCAACTATATCTCGGACAATCAGGCGCCGCAGAGCGTGTGCGAAGCCGCCGCCGCGGCCAGCGGCCGGACCGTCGATCTGCCCTGTTTCCAGTCGGCCCAGGCCGATGCCCGATACTATGGCTTCGAGCTCGACGGCTCGGTGAAGCTGGCGCAATGGGGCGCCTATGCCGTCAATGTCGACGCGCTGGGCGATTATGTCCATGCGACGATCGTCGGCCAGGGTCCGGTGCCCCGCATTCCGGCAGGGCGGGTGCTCGGCGGGATCGAGGCGCAATCCGATTTGCTGAGCGGCCGGATCGAGGCCGAGCATGTCTTCGCACAGAATCGCGTCGCCGCATTCGAAACCCCGACCCGCGATTATACGCTGGTCAACGCGTCTCTTTCGCTCAGCCCGTTCGCCAGCAAGAAGACGACGCTGACGCTGAGCGCCAACAATCTGTTCGATGTCGATGCGCGGCGCGCGGCAAGCTTCCTGAAGGATTTCGCCCCGCTCGCCGGGCGAGACATCCGCCTCACTGCGCGCTTCAGCCTCTAGCCGCGCTCGGCGAGCGTCCGTTCCCAGGCGAGCGCGTGCGCGACGATCGTATCGAGATCGTCGAGCTTGGGCCGCCAGGGGAGCGTGGCCAGGATCGTGCTGTTGTCGGCGACGAGCGCATCGGGGTCGCCCGCCCGGCGGCCCAGATTGCGGCGGTCGATCGTCCGGTTGGTGACGCGATCGACCGCATCGAGCACGTCGTTGACCGAATAGCCGCGGCCATAGCCAGCATTCATGATGTGGCTCTCGCCCGGCCGAGCGATCAGCAGGTCGAGCGCATCGACATGCGCTGCGGCGAGATCGCTGACATGGATATAGTCGCGCACGCCGGTGCCATCGGGGGTCGCGAAATCGGTGCCGAAGATGCCGACATGATCGCGCTTGCCCGTCGCCGCCTCGACCGCGACCTTGATCAGGTGCGTGGCGCCCGCAGTCGACTGGCCTGACCGTCCTTGCGGATCGGCACCCGCCACGTTGAAATAGCGGAGCGCACAGAAGTTGATCGGATACGCGGCAGCGACATCCTTGAGCATCGCCTCGGTCATCAGCTTGGACATGCCATAGGGATTGATCGGAACGGTCGGGCTGTCCTCTCGCACCGGCACGACTTCAGGAATGCCATAGGTGGCGGCGGTCGACGAGAAGATGAAATGCGGCACCCCGCACGCGACCGCGCTTTCGATCAGCGCGCGGCTGGCGACGGTGTTGTTGCGATAATATTTGAGCGGATCGCTGACCGATTCGGGCACCACCACCGATCCGGCAAAGTGCATCACCGCGCGCACGTCATGCGCGCGCATCGCGCCGCGAACCTTGTCGTCATCTTCGATATTGGCCTCGACCAAGGTCGCGCGCGGATCTACCGCCCAGGCGAAGCCGGTGACAAGATTGTCGACGACGACCACCGGCCATCCCGCGTCGAGCAGCGCGAGCACGGCATGGCTGCCGATATAGCCAGCGCCACCAGTGACCAATATCGAACCCGTTTGCATCATCGCCGCTCCCGTTTGTTGGGTCCGCCCTAGCAACGGCGATTGTCTCGCGCGAGCCCATGCCTATCTAGGTGGAGAGACAATTGAGGAGTGGGTGATGACGACCGAGATCGCGACCTTTGCTGGGGGATGCTTCTGGTGCACCGAAGCGGTGTTCAACGACGTGATCGGCGTCGAGAAGGTCGAGAGCGGCTATATCGGCGGATCGGTGCCCAATCCCACCTATCGCCAGGTGTGCGGCGGCGATACCGGCCATGCCGAGGCGATCCGGATCACCTTCGATGCCGATCAACTGAGCTATGGGGACCTGCTCGACATGTTTTTCGCAACGCACGACCCGACGACGCTCAACCGTCAGGGTAATGACGTCGGCACGCAGTATCGCTCGGCGATCTTCCCGCATTCGGACGAACAGCGCGAAGAAGCGATCGCGGCGATCAAGCGCGCATCGGCCGATTGGCCGGCGCCGATCGTCACCACGATCGAACCGCTGAGCACTTGGTACGTCGCCGAGGATTACCATCAGGAATATTGGGACGGCGAAGGCCAGCGCAATCCGTACTGCATCGCGGTGATCCCGCCCAAGCTCAACAAGCTGCGCAAGAGCTTTGCTGCACGGTCGAAATCGGCGCAGGCGGTGGGGTAAGAGGCCTTACGTCACCAGCCGTTTGAGCCCAGCGATCGTATCGGCCTCGGCCGCCGGCTTATCGGTCCTGATCCGGGCGATTCGGGGAAAGCGCATCGCGACGCCCGATTTGTGGCGCGTCGAGGCGTGGATCGAGTCGAAGGCGATTTCGAGCACCAGCGTTTTTTCGACCTCGCGCACCGGGCCGAAGCGCGCGAGCGTGTGATCGCGCACGAACTTGTCGAGCTGCTTCAATTCGTCATCGCTGATCCCCGAATAGGCCTTGCCGACAGGGAGCAGCGCCCCGTCTTCGGTCCAGCAGCCGAAGGTATAGTCGGAATAGAAGGACGAACGCCGGCCGCTGCCGCGCTGGGCATACATCATGACGCAATCGGCGGTGAGCGGGTTGCGCTTCCATTTATACCACAGCCCCGTCCGCCGCCCCGCGACATAGGGGGCGTCGCGCCGCTTGAGCATGACCCCTTCGATCGCGGCATCGCGCGCGCCCTCGCGAATCGCCTCGAGCGCGGTGAAATCGGGCGCATCGATCAGCCGGCTGAGATCAAAACGTTCCGGATCGAGCACGCCTGCAAAAGCCTCGAGCCGCGCGCGCCGTTCGGTCCAGCCGAGCGCGCGCAGATCGGCCGGCCCGTCGAACAGGACATCATAGAGCCGGACAAACGCCGGATAAGCCGACAGCATTTTCGCCGAGACGAGCTTGCGCCCGAGCCGCTGCTGGAGCGCGTTGAAACTCGCCGCGCTGCCGCCTTCGTCGTCGCTGCCCTGCGCCGCGCCCTTGACCATCAGTTCGCCGTCGACGACGCCCGGGGTGACGAAGCTGGCGGCGATTTCAGGAAAACTGCGGGTGATGTCGTCGCCCGCGCGACTGTAGAGCCTGGTTTCGCCGCCGACATGGACGATCTGGACGCGAATCCCGTCCCACTTCCATTCGGCGGCATAGTCATCGAGGCTGACGCGCAAATCCTCGAGCGGATGCGCGAGCATGAACGGGCGAAACACGGGCAGATCGTCCGCGAGCGGCTGATCGGCGCGCCCCTCGGCCCAGGCGAACAACGTCGGATAGGGCGGCTCGAGCCCGTGCCAGACTTCCTCGACGGCCTCGACGTCCAGCCCGAAGGCCTCGGCGAGCGCGGTCTTGGCCAGCCGCGCCGACACGCCGATCCGAAGCGCCCCCGTCGCCATTTTGAGCAGCGCGAACCGCTCGGCGGGGGTGAGCCGATCGAGCATCGCGGCCAGCGCCGGCGGGGCCTCCGTGCGCGACAGGCTGCTGAGCGTGCCGACGATGTGGTCGAGCGTCAATGGCGGGCCGTGCACGACCGCGACCGTCGGATCGGGCCAGAGCAAGGATACCGTCTCGGCGGTATCGCCGACATAGTCGCGGCTCATCCGGAACAACACCGGATCGACCCGCGCCTCGATCAGCGCACGGATCACCGCCGGTTTGATCGCTGGCATGTCGAGATCGCCGGTCAGCGCCGCCATTGCCCAGCCGCGATCGGGATCAGGCACGGCGCGCAGATAATCCGCGATCAGCTTGAGTTTGGCGCGCCGCGACCGCGTGTAGATCAGCGAATCGAGCAGGGCAGCGAAGCGGCGCACCTCCGTCAGCCGGCGGGATCGATCTTGCGGATCGTCTCGTCGAGCACCGCGAGGGTCAGGCCGAATTTGCGGACCACCATGATGTTGTGCGCCGATTGCCCATCGGGCGCGAGCGTCAGCCATTGCTGCGCGTGCATCCCGCCCTTCATCCCGAAGCCGAGATGCAGCCGGTTGCCGGTGACCTCGCCGATGACGGGGCTCGTCGCATCGCTGAGCGTGCCCGCATAGCGGTTGGGGCCGGTTCGGCGGATCAGCCAATGGCGTTGGCGCGGCGGCTTGTCTCCCTCGAAGACGGTCTGATCGAGCACCAGCGCGCCATCGGCGTTGATGCTGCCGAGGCTTTCGACCCGCACCGGCACCGCCGATCGGAAGATCACCTTGAGGGAGGCGGTGCCTTCGCTCCGGCCGCTGAAAAAATCATTGGGGACGAAGGCCGGGGCTGCCGCCACCGGGCCGATCCGTGGCGTGGCGACGCACCCGGCCAGCGCGAGCGCCAAGATGGGCATTACGGGCAAGTGTCTTAGAGCGGGCAAGGTCATTATTGGTCCCTGGATCTCGACTTGGCGGACGGCACTTTCGCCACCGCTCGCATCAACGCGCTGCAAAGAACATCAGGTGCACCAACCGGCCATGATCGGCGGTTTCGCCGAACCCGGGCGCCGCATTGTGGAACATCCAGGGCGAAAACAGGATCAGCCGGTTGTAGCGCATCGGCGCCGTGAAGCTCTTTTCCCACTTGCCGGGCTTGAGCGTGTCGGCATTGACGACCTCCTCGATCAGCCGGTTGGGATCTGCATAGCCGATCGCCGCCAGCGCATCGGGATCGGTGACGATGCGATCGAGCCCGGTGCGGCGATGGCGGAAGAAATCGGTGCCGCCGCGGCAATCCTCGGGCCGACTGAGATAGAGGATGCCCGAATAGAAGCACGGATCGACATGTACCCCCGAAATCCCGCGATCGCCTTTCAGCGTCAGCCGACAGTGGCCGTGGCTGGTGCCGGGCGCGGGCGTGAGCGGAACGCCAACCAACCGCCCGACCGTTTCTTCTAGCCCGGCGATGACGAGCGGACGATCGGACAACAACCCGGGGTAATTGCCGTGCTTGAGCGCGGGATCATAATCGAGCGCGAGGGCGGCGCGGCGCGCCTCGGCCGGGTTGGCGAGGAAATCGTCGATCATCAGGAACGCTGGCAGCATCGGCACAGGCTAGCGCAGCGACCCGGCCTTGTCGCCCATCCATGCGCCGGGACGATTGACGGCGGCGCTGCGGTCCGCGCATCGTCGACGCGAAGGAGGTACTGATGGCGGATGGCAAGCCAAGAGTGGCGTTGGCCGAGAGCTGGCGCGCCCCGCTCGCGACCGAATTCGAGCAACCCTATATGACCGTGCTGCGCGCGTATCTCGTCGCCGAGAAGGCGGCGGGCAAACGGATCTATCCGGCGGGCAGCCAATGGTTTCGCGCGCTCGATCTGACCCCCCTCGACGCTGTCCGCGTCGTCATTCTCGGGCAGGACCCGTATCACGGCCCGGGCCAGGCGCACGGCCTGTGCTTCTCGGTGCCGCCCGGCGTCCGCCCGCCGCCGAGCCTCGGCAATATCTTCAAGGAGCTCAAAGCCGATCTCGGCATCGAGCCGCCGCGCCATGGTTGCCTCGAAAGCTGGGCGCGGCAGGGCGTGTTGCTGCTCAACAGCGTGCTGACGGTGGAGATGGGGAAGGCCGCTGCACACAAGGAGCGCGGCTGGGAGCGTTTTACCGATGCCGTGATCAGGCTGGTGGCGGCGAAGAGTGATCCCGTCGTCTTTCTGCTGTGGGGCAGCTATGCGCAGAAAAAGGCGGCTTTCGTATCGAGCGTCGCGGCGGGCGGCCACCATCTGGTGCTCAAGGCCGCACACCCGAGCCCGCTCTCGGCGCACAACGGCTTTCTCGGCTGCCGCCATTTTTCGCAGGCCAACGCGTTTCTCGAGCGACACGGACGCGCCCCGATCGACTGGACGCTGCCCCCGGTGGGATGAGCCGATGCTCCGGCACGCCCCGTTTGCCTCGTCGAAGCGCTCCCGGGGTGCGCCGCGCTACATGCAGGGCGGCGCCGCGCAGCCATAGAGCCCGCCTTCGCCGCCGATCGGAGTAACGCGCGGCGGCGGGGGCGGCGGCGGGCTGTCGCTCGATCGATTGCGATTGCGATCGAGATCATAATCGTCGGGGCGGCTCGGCTGGCTGCTGCTCCCGCCGCCACTGGTCATCAGCCCGACCGCGCCGGCGACGAAATTCTGCTGCGAGAGCGAATGATAGAGCGGGCGGCAACTGCCGGCCTGGTCCCAGAATTCGAGGCAATCGAGCGCGCCGTCGCGGACGCGGACGCGCACCCACCCGGTCCCGCTGGCGAAACCACTGAACGAATAATTGCCCTGCGCGGTATAGGTCGTGTGCGCCTTGTTACTGGTGAGGTAGCGCGCGCCGTGCATCGAGCCGCGCTGGTAGCGATTGGCCATCCACGACTGCGAATCGGCCTCGACGATGCGATCAAGCAGCGTATCGAGCGAAATGCCCAGCGCCGCGGTGGTAAAGACGAGCGGCCCTGACGATCGCATCGCGGTACCCGTCGAGACCGGCTCTGGACGCGGATCAGGGCGCGCCGCCGCGGTCGCCGCTCGAGCATCGGCGGCCCGTTGTGCTTCGGCCGCCTGAGCGACGGCAAGCGCCCGTTGGCGGGCAGTTTCTGCGGCGCGCGCCTCGGCGGCCGCCCGCTCTTCGGGGAAGGTGGCCTCGCGCATCTGCTGGACACGCTGGGCAAGCGTCAGCCCCGAACAGAGCGGGCGATCGTTGAGCGGTCCAGTGTTGATCGTGAACGATCGCGCCCGGATCTGCGCGCCGATCGTCGCATCGATCTCGGCATCGGTGAGGCAGCCGGTTGCCGCCCCGGCGGGTACGTTCGGCGCGGCGATCGCTACCGCTGCGCTAGCTGCCACTGCAACGCATGCCAATCGCCGCCCCATGCTCGTCCCCCGATTCGGTCGCACTCCAACGTACCACATTCGGTGCCGTCTCGCGCCGGCAAGATCGCCCATTTGCGTGGCGGCGCACGTCTTGGCGGCGCATCGGCACCGCCAAACCCGCTTCGCGGCAGGCACGCACGCGCCCGATGGCACGCACGGACAAAAAGGGCGACCGCCAGGCCGCCCTTTTGTCTTCAGGTCATTGGGTTCGCGGAATCGATTACGCCGCCATACGGCCATAGTGCGCATCGACGCGACCACCAAAATCGCCGGTCCAGTTCGGCTCGGAGCCCTTTTTGTACGTAGGCGCCTCCTTGGTCAGCTGATCCTTGCTGATGTTGACGCAATAGCCGCCCTTGTCGGTATCATAATCGAGCATCTTCCACGGCAGCGGATAATAATCCTCGCCCATGCCGAACAGGCCCCCGAAGCTCATCACGGCGTATTCGACCTTACCGGTGCGCTTGCCTACCATGAAGTGATGAATGGTGCCGAGTTTTTCCTTCTCGCGGTTATACACCGCCGTCCCGTCGACTTTGTCCGACGAGATCAGGTCGCGGGTTTCGGTGCGTTCGAGGGTGTTGCTGTTGGTATCGAAAGCCATGGGGCGATCTCCTTGTTAGAGTGAATGCATACCTATTGAACGGATAAGATGGTCAATTGTTCCGTATTTCGATATTTATCCTGAATGAGATCGAATGATCGATAATCTCTGCCCAAATAATTATTTATATATTCATGAATATATCAAGTTACATATGTACTCATCATTCCAATATACCTTGCACTCATATTAAAACGAGATGCGCCGGTCTCAGCTATTTTGGATATCAGGAGATTGATAACGTCGTAACAGAATAGCGTGCAGTTTTACTTCTTTCGGGGTCACTCTATCTTGCCAACCCATGTTCGCTTCGCGGTAATGCGGGAAATGGGCGGAGGAGAAGCCGCACCGATGCCACCGAGACGTCGGCTGCGAGCGGACGGGGCCCTCGAGCGTCAGGAACACCCCTCGACATATTGGAGCACCGGCGCGGCGCCGACGTGGATGATGCTCACCTTCCCGTCCGATCCGATCTCGAAACGCAGCGCCGAATCGCCGCTTTCGGCATTGGGCGCGCTGATATATTTGGCGGGAGCGTCCTCATATTTGTGCGGGGTGGCGCGAAAGCCGCCGAAAACGTCCATGACCTGCTTCTCGGTCGCGCCGACGCCGATCCCTTCGCGCAGCTTGACGTCCGACCGCGCGCCGACCGAGATGCGACGGACCTTGCCGCCCTCGACGATCGCATAGACACCCGGATAATCGGGCGACGAAACGGTACCGCACCCATTGGGTTCCTGTGCGCCGCGCACCGTCCAGTCGCTGTCCTTTGGCACCGGCTGCCCGATCTTGAGTGCCCCGAGACCCTCGAGCGTCAGCACCTTTGGACCCGCCATCGCCACCGGCGAGGCAACAGGCGCGGGATTGGTCAGCGCATTGTCGGCCGGGGCGGCGGCCATGTCATTGGTCATCGGCGCCATCGTGTCGGTCGATGCCATATTGGCGGTCGAGGACGAATTGGTGGCTGACGGTGCGCAGGCGGCGAGACCGAGCGCGAGGGCGGTGGTGGCACGAATAGCGTGTTTCATGCCTTCGCCAACGGGCGCACTGGCAGATGGTTCCGATCCTTGCTGGTGCCCGGCGCAGACGCAGGGCCATCGGCTTTGCCGGGCCGATGGCGTTGAATTGTCGCACTGAATTGGGCGGTCACCGGCGCCCGTATCCCCATCATAAGTCAATGTCCCTGAGGAACGAGCGCCCGATCGCCGAAGATCTCGCCCGTCGCCATCCGCACCCCGCGCAGTGCCTCGGTCGCGCGGTGCTGCGCGTGCTGCTCGGCGCGCGCATAGGAGAGCAGCAGCGACCGTCGCGGCGCGCCGCTGGTGTTGGTCGTCGCGCCGTGGAGCAGATCGGGATCGAAGACCAGCAGGTCGCCCGCCGCCCCGCGCAACACCTCCACGGCACCCGCGGCATCGTCGCCGCGATGCGAGCCCGGGACGATCCGGGTGGCGCCATTGTCGGGGCCAAAGGCGTCGAGCCAGACCATCGCCGCCATCAGCTGCCCGGGCGCGCCGGGCGCATCGCGGTGGAGGGGCTGCGGCGCATTGCCGCGCCGCGGCGCGCGCCCTTCGAGCTGCGACAGGAAGAACGGCCCTTTCAGGCCATGATGCACGGCGTCGAGCAGCGCCGGCAGCCGGCACGCGCGCTGGACATGGGGGTCGAGATCCACCTGCGCATGGCGCCACTCCGCCCCGCGCGGCACCGGCCATTGATCCGACGCGAGCACGCCGGCGTCGAACGCGGCACGCAAGGGCGCCAGCCAGTCGGCGGGGATGGCGGCGCGGAGGAGGAGATAGCCTTGCGCGTCGAGCTGGTGCAGCATCTGCGGCTCGAGCGTGCTGGCGGCGACGGGCGAGCGGAAGCCGGGCATGGCGGCAGCATAAGGGGCGGCCAGGGCGAGGGCAATCGGTCGGGGCGGGTTCGTGTCGCGCGACGTCGGTCGCCGGTTGTGGCCTGGCGGCAACGATCAATCAGTTTGATATTATGTCCGCGGAATAATATGTCCGCGGAACTGATAACCGTGATTTATCACCCAGATGTTTATCGGTGAGGGGCGGGACCTAGTGCACTGTCACCGTAATCCTGGGTTTGCGGAGCATCGGCAAACGGCCGGTTTCGACAATCGGCGGCGAGCGGCAGATCGACCGCTATATCTTCCGCATCGGCCTCGACGGTCGCGCGGCCGACAATGACGCACCGACCTTTCCCTATATCTTCGAAGAGGTTGTGGGATTCGAACTACTCGACAGCTTCAGCTTCGACGTCCTGCTGGGGATGGACATCCTGCGGCAGGGCGAACTGCTGATCGCGCCGGGCAACAGGTGTCGGTTGAGGTTTGGGACCTAGTAATGTGGCCCCGGAATTCGGCTTTGGTGGTATTGCACGTGTCACCGTCATTTCACCTCGAGTTTCGTGCATTTCGTAAACTGTCGCTGTAATTAAGAAATTGCAGCCTGCGAGGCTGAAAGCTCGACGTGCAGAGGACGAACTCACGCGCACTTAACGTCTCGCTCGAGCGCGTAGCTTGGAATCTCAAGTTCAAAGACTTGTGACGCTCGCACGAACGGATCAAGCAGTGAGGAAATGAGTCTGCTGCGCCGGATGCGCGGCCTGCCTAATCGCGCTCCCGTCCGCCAGCCCCCATATAAATCTCGCTCCCCGTCTCGCGGAACTTGGCGGCCATCTCTTCCATCCCCTTGATCGCCGCCGCCTTACTCGCCGCCGCCGTCTCCGCGCCAGTCGGGCCGGTAGCGATAAACCCCTCAACCCCCTGGTTCTGCTTGCCCGCAAAGTCGCGGACTTCCTGGGTGATCTTCATCGAGCAGAATTTCGGCCCGCACATCGAGCAGAAATGCGCGGTCTTGGCGCCTTCTGCGGGGAGGGTCTGATCGTGATATTGCTCCGCCGTATCCGGGTCCAACGACAGGTTGAACTGGTCCCTCCATCGGAATTCGAACCGCGCGCGGCTCAGCGCATCGTCGCGCAACCGCGCCGCCGGGTGGCCCTTCGCCAGGTCCGCCGCGTGGGCGGCGAGTTTGTACGTCACCACGCCGACCTTCACGTCGTCGCGGTCGGGCAGGCCCAGATGCTCCTTGGGCGTCACATAACAAAGCATCGCCGTGCCGTACCAGCCGATCATCGCCGCACCGATGCCGCTGGTGATATGGTCGTAACCCGGCGCGATATCGGTGGTCAGCGGCCCGAGCGTGTAGAAGGGTGCCTCGCCGCAGACTTCCAGCTGCTTGTCCATATTCTCCTTGATCTTGTGCATCGGCACATGGCCGGGGCCTTCGATCATCACCTGGACGTCGCTCTTCCACGCGCGGTGGGTGAGCTCGCCCAGCGTATAGAGCTCGCTGAACTGTGCTTCGTCATTGGCATCGGCAATGCTGCCGGGGCGCAGGCCATCGCCGAGCGAATAGGCGATGTCATAGGCCTTCATGATCTCGGTGATCTCGTCGAAGCGTTCGTAGAGGAACGATTCCTTGTGATGCGCAAGGCACCATTTCGCCATGATGCTGCCGCCGCGCGACACGATGCCGGTCACGCGCTTGGCGGTCATCGGGATGTACGCCAGCCGCACGCCGGCATGGATGGTGAAGTAATCGACGCCCTGTTCGGCCTGTTCGATCAGGGTATCGCGGAAGATTTCCCAGGTCAGGTCCTCGGCCACGCCGCCGACCTTTTCCAGCGCCTGATAGATGGGGACGGTGCCGATCGGCACGGGCGAGTTGCGGATGATCCATTCGCGCGTGTCGTGGATGTTGCGGCCGGTCGACAGGTCCATCACCGTGTCCGCGCCCCAGCGGATCGACCAGACCATCTTGTCGACTTCGTTGGCCACGTCCGATGCCACGGCGGAGTTGCCGATATTGGCGTTGATCTTGACCAGGAAGTTGCGGCCGATCGCCATCGGCTCGGATTCGGGGTGGTTGATGTTGTTGGGGATGATCGCGCGGCCGCGGGCGACTTCATCGCGAACGAATTCGGGGGTGACATGATCGGGGATGCTCGCGCCAAAGCTCTGGCCGTCGCGGATCAGCGCCTCGCGCGCCGCCTCGCGACCCATATTCTCGCGGATCGCGACATATTCCATCTCGGGCGTGATGATGCCGCGCCGGGCATAGTGCATCTGGCTGACGTTCATGCCGGGCTTGGCGCGCAAGGGGCGCTTCACGACGTTCGGGAATTGCGGGACGCCCGCCGAGCGATCGGGGCCGGACAGGCCGTTATCCTCGGGGCGCGTCTCGCGCCCGTCATAGTTTTCGACGTCGCCGCGCGCGATTATCCAGTCGCGGCGGAGATTGGGGAGGCCCGCCGCGATGTCGATCATGGCGTCAGGGTCCGAGTAAGGGCCCGAGGTGTCGTAGACGCGCAAGGGGGGCTCGCCGCATGATGGCTCGAGCATGATCTCGCGCATCGCGACCTTGAGCGGGCCGACATGCACCTTGCGGCTGCCGCGAATGGGGCCGGTGGTTACACCGATTTCGGTGCGGGCGGGGATATCTGCCATCGTCGTCATGCTCCAATAATCGGAGCGAGGACGGGTTTCGGGTCAGAAAACCGCTCCCTCCCTCCGCCGGTGTCAGCCGGATCAGGTTCGGCGGGTCGCGATCTCGTGATCGCCTCTCAGACGCCGTGGCGGATATCCATCAAATCGGCGATTCGATGGCACCCGTCAGCGTCCCCCCGGGGAATGGCGACAATCTAGGCGCCGGCAATCAAAATGTATAGCCGAGGCCGACCGCCCCGTACCATTGGTTCGATGATCCCGCGACGCTGGTCAGCGGAGACCGCGCGAAATCGCCTTGCAGCTTGTTGTACGATCCGGTCGCGAACAGGCCGAGCCCGTGGAGCAGATCGCCGGTCAGGGCGTAATTGACCAGGACGACGCCGCCATAGCTCTTCACGCCGCCCTTCGGATTGGCGAAGACGGGCAGGCCGCTCGCCGCGCTGCCCGCCGGATCGACGGCGAAATAGGTGCGGGCATAGCCGTCGCCGACGATCGACGCCGTCCCCGATATCGCGACATAGGCGCGGCGGCTGAGCGGCGTCGCATAGGTGATCGACGGGCTGATCAGATAGCTTTCATGCACATTGGTCACGTCACGCGCATATTCGACACGCACCCCGAGCGAATCATAGGGGCTGGTGATGATGCCGGTCTTGCTGATGCCGACAAAGCCGCCGACCTGAAAGGCGACCTTGCGCTTGCCCAGCGCGCGCACCCGGGGATCGACGATCCTGCCGGTGCGATTGACGGTCAGCGAAACCGCCGGCCCTGCCTGAAAATCCCATTTCGACGCGCCGCGGATCAGGTCGACCGATGCTTCGAGTCCGCGCGTCGAAAAATTGAATCCGTTGACGCGCCCGCGAATGGCCGCGGCCGGCACGATGACATAATCGTCGGAGCCTTCATAACTCGGCACATAGCCGATCCCGCCGCCGACCGTGAGCGTATCGCGGTTGAGATCGGCGGTATCGACCTGCAGCTTGGGGGCCGACTGGGTCGAGCCCGACGATGCGTCCTGCGCCAGCGCGGGCATCGCGCCGCCACAACCAAGCATTACCGCCAGGGAAACAGTTTTAAAGGGGGCCACGTATCTCTCCAACCTCGATGTCGTCGGATGCTGAACGCCGATCTGCCCCATAATATCCGCGTGCGCGCGTGCGCTAGAGAAGATAGCGCATCTTGACGAGCTGCCGATCGGGGGTGGCGCCCACGTCGAATTCGGCGGCGGTGAAGTTCGGAGGGCCGAACCTGATCACCGGATTGCGCGAAAAGCCGAACCCCTCGCGCGGCACACCGAGAAAAGTGTCGAGCTTGGCATTGTTGTTCTCGTCATGGATGATCGCGATCGCATAGCCGCCATAGGGCAGTCCATCGATGCGGACGTTGCGGTCGCTGGCGGGCACCGTTCGCGTGACGGCGCGGGCATCGTCGATGCAGCCGGGAAAATTCTTTGGGTCGGCGGTCAGGCAGATGCGCAGCACGCCCTTGGTCGACCGCACCTTGTCGATGCCGATGTCAAGCGAGCCGGTCTGGGTTGCCCCCGGCAGCGACGCGACCACCATCAGCGCTGCCCCCAGCCGACGCGCGAATCGCTGACCCGGACCGATCGACGAATCGGCCGAGCCCGCGATCGGTGCCGCAGACATGATCCCAGAAGCGAAAGTATAGCCCATAATTGCACCTGTATTCGGCGTGATGCCGCTGATGATGACTCGCAGTGATCAACCAGCGGCCCAGTGGGCCCCGCCACATGAACGACGGAAAAACCTCCCACCCCATGTGATTCGTTACACCCATTACGGTCATGACCGCCAATACTATTCCGAGCGCGGCGACATGGATGGGGATAAAAAATACAAGGAACGGGATCACGACCGCCCCGGTGAGCGCCTCGATGGGATGAAATGCCATGGCAGCCCAGGCAGTTGGCGGTCGGCTGGCGTGATGGACGGCATGAGCGAGCTTGAACGGGCCGGGGCGATGCATCCACCGGTGCGTCCAGTAGAACCAGGTATCGTGGGCGGCCAGATAGAGCAGGATCGAGACCGGCAGATACCAGAGCGGCATCGCATCGATCGGGGTGTAGATTTGCGTCCAGCCGCGATTTTGCCAGCCCCAGGCGACGATCCCGGTCGGCAGGCCGTAAATCCCGGCGCTGGCCAGGCTCCACCCGATCTCGCGCCTGATCTGGCGATCGAGTCCGGCATAGAGGCCGGGGAAACGCCAACTCGTCAGCGCCGCGAATGCCCCGCTGACGATCAGATAGCGGCCGCCGACGATGATCGTCATGGCCATGGCCGCATAGAGCAGCGCGAATATCACGGGCATCGTTACCATGGCGACCGCCTAGCCGATCTGGTGCCGCAACGAAACGGGCAGCTGCGGCGCACCGTGCGGATCATGCCGCGCCGCGCCGTTTCGTGGCAAGCCCGATGCCGGCCACCAACACCGCGCCGAGCAGCAAGCCGACGACCGCCGCCCCAAGCGCATAGACAAGCCAGCCAACGAGGCCGCCGGCGAGCGGCACCGCCGCCCCGGCCGTTTCGGCGAGATGGTGGAGCCATTCGGCCGGTGCTGCCAGACCGAGCGCTTCGCCGCCGTGCAGAATGATCCCGCCGCCCACCCATATCATCGCGGCCGTGCCGATCGTCGACAGCGCCTGCAACACCAGCGGCATTGCCTTGACCAACCCGCGGCCGATCGCCTGGAGCGTGACATGGCGGCGGCGCGCGAGATGGAGCCCGATATCGTCCATCTTCACGAGCAGCGCGACGACCCCGTAGACGCCCACCGTGATCCCCAGGCCGACCAGGGCGAGAACGATGCCCTGCATCACCAGCGTTTGCGCGGGCAATTCGCCCAGCGCGATCGCCATGATCTCGGCCGAGAGGATGAGATCGGTGCGGATCGCGCCGCTGACCTGCCGCTCTTCCAGCACGCGCGGATCGGTGATCACCGTCGCGCGCTCGGCATGATGACCGCCACCCAGCGCTTCATGGATCTTCTCGGCGGCCTCGAAACACAAATAGCTGCCGCCGAGCATCAGCAGCGGCGTGATCGCCCAGGGGGCGATGGCGCTGAGCAACAGCGCGGCCGGCAGCAGGATGACGAGCTTGTTCTTGAGGGACCCCAGCGCGATCTTGGCGATGATCGGCAATTCACGATCGGGCGTCAGGCCGACGACATAGCGCGGCGTGACGGCGGCATCGTCGATCACCACGCCCGCCGCCTTGCTGCCTGCGCCAGCCGTCGCGCTCGCGACATCGTCGAGCGACGCCGCCGCCAGCTTGGTCAGCGCGGCGATATCGTCGAGCAAGGCTACCAGACCCCCCGCCATCGCGTCATCAACCCCTGAACGGCCACCGAAAGTGACGCGCTAGCCCGATCGCGCAGACGATGCACCTTAAAATGGCGCATCGCTGCCCGCATGGCATCCGCGAAACCGTGTTCGGGGTAGCGTTCGCCAACCGGATCGTGCAGGACATCAGCGGTGCCGCCGGGGACCTGTCCGGCGGTATCGGGAACAGGATTGAGGGATGCGATCCTGCCGCGCAGCGTGCGGTATGCCGATGGGACGATAGTTGCTTTTCCTTGGGATCGAAGTCGGGAATGCGTTGCCGCGGCATGGACGGGCGGCGGGCTGGTGCCGGGGCGCGTCGGGTGGCGAGGTTTGCGTATGAGGAACGATCTGCGCTGCGACCTGGCGATCGTCGGCGGGGGGCTCGCCGGCGGGCTGATCGCGCTCGCGCTCCACAAGACGCGGCCCGATCTTGATATCCGGATCATCGAGGGATCGGCGTCGATCGGCGGCAATCATCTCTGGTCGTTCTTTGCGAGCGACGTCGCCGAGGCCGATCGCTGGCTGATCGCGCCGCTGATCAGCTATGGCTGGACCTCGTATGACATCGCCTTCCCGGCGCACGCCCGGATGCTCAAAGCGAGCTATTATTCGATCGAATCCGAACGGCTCGACGCGCTGGTGCGCGCGACGCTGCCCGACACCGCAATCATGACCGGATGCAAGGTGCTCGGCGCCTCGGCCAAGGCGGTGGTGCTCGCCGATGGTGACCGGATCGAGGCCAAGGGTGTGATCGACGCCCGCGGCGCGGGGGATCTCGGCAAGCTCGACCTCGGCTGGCAGAAATTCGTCGGGCGCGAATATGCGCTGAGCGAGCCGCACGATCTCGCCCGCCCGATCGTGATGGATGCGACCGTCGAGCAGATCGATGGCTATCGATTCGTCTATAGTTTGCCCTTTGCGGCGACGCGGATGTTCGTCGAGGACACTTATTACAGCGACACGCCGACGATCGATCGGGCCGCGCTGACCCAGCGGGTCGATGCCTATGCCGCCGCCAAGGGATGGCATACCGACCATGTGATCCGCGAGGAAAGCGGCGCGCTCCCGGTCGCGCTGGGGGGCGATTTCGAGCAATATTGGCGCTCGGGCGGCAACCGCGTCGCCAAGGCCGGGATGCGGGCCGGGCTGTTTCACCCGACGACCGGCTATTCGCTGCCCGATGCGGTGCGCACCGCCGCGCTGATCGCGAGGACCAGCGATCTTTCGGGCGAGGCGCTGCACGAATTGACCCACGGCTTTGCCAGGAAGACCTGGCAGCGCCGCGGCTTCTATCGCATGCTGGACAAAATGCTGTATCGCGCGGGTGAGCCCGATGAACGATATCGCATTCTCGAGCGGTTCTATCGGCTCAACCCTGCGCTGATCGGGCGCTTCTATGCGGGACAGACCACCATGTTCGATCAGGCGCGGATTCTCACCGGGAAACCCCCGGTGACCATCACCAATGCCATCAGGGCACTCAGGAGCAAGCCGGCATGAAATCCGCCATCGTCATCGGGGCTGGCTTCGGCGGCCTTGCGCTCGCCATCCGGCTGCAATCCGCCGGGGTCCAGACGACCATCGTCGAAGCGCGCGACAAGCCGGGCGGGCGCGCCTATGTCTGGGAAAAGGACGGCTTCGTGTTCGATGCCGGTCCCACCGTGATCACCGATCCCGATTGCCTCAAGGAACTCTGGGCGCTGTCGGGCCGTGACATGGCCGATGACGTGACGCTGGCGCCGGTGATGCCCTTTTACCGGCTCAACTGGCCCGATGGCACCAATTTCGATTATTCGAACGACGAACCCGCGCTCGCCGCCGAGATCGCCAAGCTCGATCCCGAGGATGTCGACGGCTATCGCCGTTTCCTCGACTATTCGGCCGGGGTCTACAAGGAAGGCTATCTGAAGCTCGGCCATGCTGCCTTTCTCGATTTCGCCTCGATGATCAAGGCGGCGCCCAGCCTGATGAAATACCAGGCGTGGCGGAGCGTCTATTCGATCGTCTCGAGCTTCGTGAAGAGCCCCAAGCTGCGCGAGGCGCTGTCGTTCCACACCCTGCTCGTCGGCGGCAATCCGATGACGACGAGCAGCATCTATGCGCTGATCCACAAGCTCGAGAAGGACGGCGGCGTCTGGTTCGCGATGGGCGGCACCAACAAGCTGATTGCGGCGATGGTCACCCAGTTCGAGCGACTTGGCGGCGTGCTGCGGCTCGGCGATCCGGTCGCGAGCATCGATACGCTCGGTGATCTCGCCACCGGCGTCACCACCGAAAGCGGCTGGTCGCAGGCCGCCGATGCGGTAGCCAGCAACGCCGACGTCATGCACAGCTACCGGGATCTGCTCAAGACCTCGCGCAGCGCGCAACGAACCAAGGCGCGGTTGGCACGCAAGCGCTATTCGCCGTCGCTGTTCGTCGTCCATTTCGGCGTCAAGGGCACCTGGCCCGGCATCCCGCACCACATGATCCTGTT
Source organism: Sphingomonas sp. 28-62-20 (assembly GCF_002281505.1). Classification (NCBI taxonomy): domain Bacteria; kingdom Pseudomonadati; phylum Pseudomonadota; class Alphaproteobacteria; order Sphingomonadales; family Sphingomonadaceae; genus Sphingomonas; species Sphingomonas sp. 28-62-20. Next base: position 140,481 of record NZ_NCGH01000001.1, on the reverse strand, counting down.
CGGGCCGCGCTATAAGGGTCTCCTCGCCGACATCTATGATCACGGCGTGCTGGCCGAGGATTTCTCGCTTTATCTCCATCATCCGACCGTCACCGATCCATCGATGGCGCCCGAGGGGCATTCGACCTTTTACGTGCTGTGCCCGGTACCGCATCAGGGCAAGTTCCCGGTCGACTGGAAGGAAGTCGGCCCGATCCTCGAAAAGCGCGTGCTCGACGAGGTCGGCAAGCGGTTGATCCCCGATATCCACGATCGGATCGTCACCAAATTCCACTACGCGCCGAGCGATTTCACCGCCGATCTCAACGCCCATCTGGGCAGTGCGTTCAGCCTCGAGCCGATCCTGCTGCAATCGGCGTTCTTCCGCGTCCACAACCGCGACGACAATATCCCGAACCTCTATTTCGTCGGGGCGGGCACTCATCCCGGCGCCGGCATTCCGGGCGTCGTCGGCAGCGCCAAGGCGACCGCGCGGTTGATGCTCGAAGAGGCACGCTAGCAATCGACAAGCGCACCCGGCACCAGTAGCGGGGGCATGATGAATCGTCTCGCCATCTATTGCGGCTCTGCCACGCCAACCGATCCGGTGTACATCGAGTCGGCCCGGCATGTCGGGCGGTCGCTTGCCGAGCGCGGCATCGGCGTCGTCTATGGCGGCGGCCGGCTCGGGCTGATGGGGGCGATCGCCGACAGCGCGCTCGCCGCCGGCGGCGAAGTGACCGGCATCATCCCGCAGGCGCTGGTCGATGCCGAAGTGGCGCATCGCGGGCTGACCGAACTCCACGTCTGCCGGACGATGCACGAGCGCAAACAGGCGTTTACCGATCTTTCCGACGGCTTCGTCACGCTTCCCGGCGGCACCGGCACGATGGACGAGCTGTGGGAAGCGCTCAGCTGGGCGCAGCTCGGCTATCACGCCAAGCCGGTCGGCCTGCTCAACGTCGCTGGATTCTATGACGGCCTGGTCACCTTTGCCGCCAAGATGGCGGAAGTCGGGTTCATCCGCCCGCAGCATCGCGGGCTGATGATCGTCGACGCCACGCTCGACGGCCTGCTCGCGAAGATGGCGACGCATGTGCCCGCGACGACGATCTCGCAGATCGGCAGCCGGGACCTGTGATCTGTCCGCCACCCGCCGTTCGTCTCGGGCGAAGTCGTGGGACATGCCCCAAGCGCTGCGCTAAGGCGTCCCGACTCCGCTCGGCACGAACGGAGTTCTGTTTGAGCTGACGAATGTCGAGCAGCCCCGCCCGCCCTTCCCGCGCCGCGATCGTCGCGACCGCGCATGAATCGATCGCGCGCGGCTCGAAAAGCTTCGCTGCCGCGAGCCGCCTGTTCGCGCCGGAAACGCGCGAACGCGCCTGGCTGCTCTATGCGTGGTGCCGCGCCTGTGACGATCTTGCCGACGGGCAGGACCATGGGCACGGGATGACCATCGTTGCCGATCCCCAGGCCCGATTGGCGCTGCTGACCGCGCGCACCGAAGCGGCGCTGGCCGGCCAATGGGTCGGCGACCCCGCCTTCGACGCGCTGCGCTTCGTCGCCGCCGAAACGCGCCTGCCGCACCAGTTCGTCCGCGATCATATCGCGGGATTCGCGCTCGACGCCGATGACTGGCGACCGCGCAGCGAGAATGACCTGATGCGCTATTGCTATCATGTCGCCGGCGTCGTCGGCTGCATGATGGCGATCGTGATGGGTGTCGATCGCGACGACGAAGTCACGCTCGACCGGGCCTGCGACCTTGGCATGGCCTTCCAACTTGCCAATATCGCGCGCGATATCGAGGAGGACGATCGGGTCGGGCGCTGTTATCTGCCGATCGACTGGCTGGTCGAGATGGACATCCCGCCGGGCCAGCACATGAAACCGCCCTTCCGCACCCGTCTTACGGTGCTGTCGCAGCGACTGGCCGATCGCGCGGCGGCTTTTGAGGACAGCGCGCGTTACGGCACCCCCGCGCTCGATTTCCGTTCTGCCTGGGCGATCCTGGCGGCAGCGGCGATTTACGGCGCGATCGGGCGCCAGGTCGCGGCGCGGGGCGAGCACGCCTGGGATCACCGGGTGACCACCTCGACATGGCAGAAGATCGCTTTCATGGCGACCGCACGCGGCCAGGCAGCGGCACGACGGCGACTCTACCGGCCTGCTCCGCGCGACCCGGCTTTGTGGACCCGCCCGCGCGGCTGACGCCGCCTATATCGCTTCGGCATCGGGATCGATCGACAGGATCAGCCGGCGCGCGGCGCGGCGCGCAAAGGCGAGCGTGTTGCGTTTGCGCGCGGGGGCGGCAAGCGCGAAGACCGGCGCCTCGCGGATCACCGAAGCGTCATAACGATCGGCGATGATCAGCCCGGTCCGATCGGGGAGCAGGGCGGCGTGGTCGAACGGCGCGAGGTCGAACCCATCGGGAACGGCCCAGAAGAACCGATCGGCATGCGCCAGATAATCGGGCCATTTTGCGTCCCCGAGCAGATCGGCCCGACTGACCTTGATCTCGACGATGACGATGCCCCCGCGCGAATCGATGGCCATCAAATCGGCCCGGCGCCCATTGTCGAGCGGCACTTCGGCCATCGCCACCAGATCGTGCCGAAGCAGCAGGCGCGTCACCCCCCGCGCAACGTCGGTCGCGCGGAGCAGGCGCGTCGCCTCGGAAGGGCCATGATCGGCCTCGGGATCGGGATCGGTGATCGGGATCATGGCGCAACGCTATACCTTGCACGGCAGGGTGCAACGGCCGCGCATCACCCGATGGCCGGGCGCCCGAGGGCCCGGCCAGGGCGACAATCGACTCAGCGATAGAAGATGTGCCGGCCGATGGTGGCGACGCGCGCGCGTCCCCAATTGGGCGACACGCGCTTGGCGTGGAAATAGAGCGCAGCCTGGGCAGGGCCATCCCACGCCCCGTCAATCGCGATCTGGGCGATCGCCAGCGCGGTACGATAGGCGGCATTGGTCGAGCTGACCTTGGGCATCCTTCCGCCTCTGACGAACGAAAACTGACCGCGCTGGAGCACCACCGAGCAGATCGAGCTCGGGAACCGGCCCGAGGTCGTGCGGTTCAGAATGACCTGGGCGACGGCGAGCTGGCCGGCGAGCGGTTCGCCCTTGGCCTCGTAGTAGATCGCGCCAGCCATGCAGCCGAGTTCGGGATCGATCGTTGCCGGCCGTTCCTGGGCGGCAACCGCCTCGGACAGCGAGGCGAAAGCAGGATGGGGGTCGTCGTTCGACTCGTCGTCGGTGGAGACCGGCGGTGACGGCGCATCGGTCTTGGGGGCGACGGGAACGATCGGCGTGGTTGGTACGTTGATCAGATCGAGGGCGCCAAGCGAGGCCGACAGAAAGGTCTTGTCGGGAGCGATCGCCAGGCCGGCGGTGCTTCCGGTGGAAAAACTGAGCACGCAACAAATCGCGGTGATCGTTGCGGCACGAAACATATTCGACATTGATACTGCTGAAAATGCGGTGGGAGCGCGGCAGACGATCGCCTTGCGGCATCGTTCCGGGCCTACCCCCCGACTGCGTCACCGCCAGTATCGCACACTGATCGGCACAACGCTTTAATCGAGGCGCGGCCTTTGATGGTGCGCCGCAATATAGTCAACCCGCGATAATCGTTTCAGCGGCGAAGCGTTCTGCGGCTGCGATATCCACCTCGACGACCCACAAATCGGGATCGCGCGCGCGCCGCTGCCGCCAATAGGCGTCGATATCCGCAGAATTCTGCGACATTCCGGGTCCGGCGGTGACCAGACCAGTCTCTCCCGTTGCCGTCAAGCCGCGCTCTACGACTTTGAAATTCCGGCCCTTTTCACATGTTACCACGAGGATCGCGCCCGCCTGGGGATCGCCCTTGGCCAGCACCGCGCCAATCCCCCCGGCATCGTTGACCCGGCGTAGCAGGGCGCCGACCAGAATTTGGCTGGGCAACCGATCGGACATCAGCGGTCAACCGATCGATAGCCGGGCAGGCTCGCCAGCGCGATCCGCGATCGCATGAACGTGCCGGTGCCGCGGGCAACTTCTTCGCCGTCGGCGTCGATCAGCCGCGCCTCGGCGATCAAGACGCGCCGCTGGCCGCTGATCCAGCGCCCTTCGGCAACGACGGGCCCTTCGCCGAGCGGGCGGGTCAGCAACAGGTTGAACGCGGTCGTCAGCAGGAATCGATCGGTGACGAGGCTGTTGGCGGCATAAAAGGCGGCATCGTCGAGCATCTTGAAATAGCTCGTGCCGTGCGCGGCACCGGCGGCGTGGAAGAAGCGGCGGTCGAGCGCGAAGCTTATTCGCGCCTCGCCGCGCCTGGATATGGTGAGGCTCGATTCGAACAGTTGGTTGATCGGCGCGGCCGCGTAAAGCGATTCGAGCGCCCGATAATGCGCGTCGGCGCCTTCGGGCGCCCCCGCGGCATCAGGCGGCATCGCGCTCTTCGTCGCTGGTCCAGAGCGCATAGAGTGCATCGGGCGATCCCGTCCCGCGCAGCTTGGCAACGAAGCCTGCATCGCGCATGCGACGCGATACCCGCGCCAGCGCCTTCAGATGATGCACCCCCGAATCGGGCGGAGAGAGCATCATGAAGACCAGATCGACCGGGAGATCGTCGATCGCCTGATAATCGATCGGCTGTGCGACTCGCGCAAACACGCCGACGACCTGATCGATTCCGGCAATCTTGCCGTGCGGAATGGCGATTCCCGCGCCGAAGCCGGTCGACCCAATCCGCTCGCGCGCGCCAAGCACGGCGGCGACCATCTTGGCATCGAGGCCGTAGACGTCGCCGGCAACGCTTGCCAGCTGCCCCAGCAAGGCCTTTTTGCTGCCGGCCGTGACGTTTTGAAGTACCGTCTGCGGCAGGAGCAAATCACTGAAATCGGTCATTATCGTCCTTCACGCGCGACTGATCGAGCCGATCTTGCCTCGTCGTGCGAAGCAGAGCGCATACCGCCGAACGGCCGTCGACGGAAGCGTCAGGCGGCGCGGTTTGGCTCGACCCATCCGATCGTACCGTCGCCCCGCCGATAGACCATATTATAGGCGCCGGTGCCGTTGTTGCGGAAAAGCAGCGCGTTGGTGTTGCGCAGATCGAGCATCATCACCGCATCCGAGACGGTTGCATCGGGGACGTCGACGCGGGTTTCGGCAACGATCGCCGGAAAATCGACCGCTTCGACTTCTTCGGGCGCCTCGGAGAAAACGGTATAGCCGGCATTGTCCGCCGCGATGTCGGCAGCGGCGGCCTCGATGCCGTTCGCGGTCGTCGCATGGCGATCCTTGAGCCGGCGCATGTAGCGGCGGAGCTGCTTTTCGATCTTGTCGGCGGCGCCGTCGAACGAGACATGGGCTTCCATCGCGCTGTTGCTGCCCTTGAGCACCAGCCCCTGCATCACATGCGCGACGATATCGCAGGTGAAGCCATTGTCGTGCGGCCCCTTGCCAAGCGTCACGTGCGCGCTGATCGCGCGGGCGAAATATTTGTCGGCGATGCCCTGGAGCCGGTCTCTGACATGCTGCCGCATCGCGTCGCCTGTATCGACCTGATGGCCGGAGAGCCGAATTTCCATAGTCTTTCTCCAACAAAAGGGCTGCAGCACCTAGCGGCCCAGTCTCGCATCACTCCGGGGCAACAACGCCCCAGAGCGGATTGGTTACGCTCGCCATGAACAGCGCGTGCCGCGCCAGTTCGTCGGGCCGTGGGGCGAACGATCGCGGCGGTCTGGCAACCGCCGTAACGGTCACGCTCGTTTGAACCGTGGTCACCACCTGCTCGCTGACGAGACCAAGGCCGATCTGGCGACCACCGGTGAGCTCGACATAGACCTGGGCAAGCAGTTGCGCATCGAGCAGCGCGCCGTGGAGAACACGGTGGCTGCGATCGATGCCATAGCGGCTGCACAGCGCATCGAGCGAATGCTTGGCGCCGGGATGACGGGTGCGCGCGAGCGCGACGGTGTCGACCATCCGGTGCATCGCCAGCGGCGACCGGCCCGATCGTTTGAGCTCGCCGTTGAGAAAGCCGAAATCGAAACTGGCATTGTGCGCCACCAAAGGCGAGTCGCCGAGGAAATCGAGCAAATCGTCACACAGCGCCGAAAAGAGCGGCTTATCGGCGAGAAAAGCGTCGCTCAGTCCGTGGATCGCCTGCGCCTCGGGCGCCATCGGCCGCTCGGGGTGGACATAGGCATGGAAGGTGCGCCCGGTTTCGACCCGGTTGACGAGTTCGACGCAGCCGATTTCGACCAGACGATCGCCATTGGAAAAACTGAGACCGGTCGTTTCGGTATCGAAGACGATTTCACGCATTCGGGACGTTATTCACCTGTCTGGGCCAACAGGCAAGCGATGACCGCGCGCACTGCCGCCCGCGTCTGTTCGATCGGCACGTCGGTCGGGATGACGAAATCGGCGCGCGCGCGCTTGTCGGTATCGGGGAGCTGCCTCGCGAGGATCGCCTCGAATTTTTCGACATGCTGCGCAGGGCGTTCGAGGACGCGCGCGCGCTGCACGGCAGGCGCCGCCGAGACCACCGCAATTCGGTCGACATGCGCGTCCCCCCCGGTTTCGAACAGCAATGGCACGTCGAACACCACCAGCGGCCGATCACCATGATCGGCCAGAAAACGCGTGCGCGCGGCTGCCACGACAGGGTGAACGATCGCCTCAAGCCGCTTCATCGCCGCATCATCATGAAACACTGCAGCGCCGAGCTTCGCCCTGTCGACTCCCGCTATTCCGGTCGTGCCCGGGAAGGCCGATTCGATGGCGGGCAGCAGGGCGCCGCCAGGCCCTTGCACTTGATGGACGACGGCGTCGGCATCGAACACCGGCACGCCTTCATCGGCAAACATGGCCGCGACGGTCGATTTGCCCATCCCGATCGACCCGGTGATCCCCAGTTTGATCATACCGTCAACAGGGCGCGCAACGCCTCGTCGCGGTCGCGCGGCGGGGCGATTCCGAAGAATAGCTCGAAGGCCAACGCGGCCTGGCCGATCAGCATTTCGAGACCGTCGATCGTCTCGAGACCCTGCTCATGCGCCTGTGCGAGCAACGGCGTTTCGAGCGGGGCATAGACGATGTCATAGACTAGCGCGCCCTCGGGCAGCGGCGCCAGATCGACCGCGAGCGGCGGCTGACCGGCCATGCCGAGCGCACTGGCGTTGACGAGGAGCGCCACCGGCGGGAGCGGGGCGCCGATCGGCTTGACGTCGCCCTTGAGGCCGAAGTGCGCGAGCAGCGCCGCCGCCTTGAGCGGGGTTCGATTGTAGAGCGTGACCGGGCCGACGCCGAGCTTCGAGAGCGCGAACAGAACGGCGCGCGCGGCGCCGCCGGCACCGATCACCGCGACGGGCACCCCGGTCAGATCGATTGCCGCGAGCGGCGCGGCAAAGCCGGCAGCGTCGGTGTTGGTGCCGATCAACTGGCCATCGGGCTGGCGCAGGATCGTGTTCATCGCCCCGATGCTGCTTTCGACGTCGCCGGGATCGGTGACGAATGGCATCACGGCGATCTTGTGGGGCAGCGTGACGTTGCAGCCTCGCCAGCCGGGATCGCCAGCCGCGGCGCGAATATAATCACCCAGATCCGCCGGCAGGACATGACGTCGGCGATAGTCGGCTTCGATCCCGAGCGACTCCATCCAGAATCGATGGATCACCGGTGACTTAGACTGGGCGATCGGATCACCGATCACTTCGGCAAAGGGCATGGTCATGACAAGATTTTCTCTCGCAGTCGCAGATAATCGAGCACGGGCAGCAGCGGCATGCCAAGGATGGTGAAATGGCTGCCGTCGACACGATCGAACAACTGAACCCCGAGCCCTTCGATCCTGAAGCACCCGACGCAATCGGCAATTGCCGGCCACTCGGCGTCGAGATAGGTGTCGATGAAGTTGTCGCTCAGCGACCGTACCGTCAGCCGGGCGCTATCGACGAAGCGCCAGACCGGACGCCCGGCTTCAACGATCACTGCCGCGCTGACCAGTTGATGCCGCTTGCCCGAGAGCGCGCGGAGCTGTGCGGCGGCATCGTCCCGATCGACGGGTTTGTCGAGGAGCACGCCATCATCACGCACCAGCAGCGAATCGCTGCCGAGCACGAGCGCGTCGGGATGGCGCGCGGCGACCCGGAGCGCCTTGAGCTCGGCCAGAGCATCGGCAAGGGTCCGGCCGGACGCGCCTTCGGCCTGCAACGCTGCCTTCATCGCTGCCTCGTCGGCATGGCTCGGCACCGCCTGGAACGGCACGCCCGCCGCCGCCAGCATCGCCTGGCGCGAGGCGCTGTGCGAGGCGAGGATGAGGGTCATCCCCCGGCCCGGCGATCATTGACCAAGGCGATCACCGCGGCGGCGGTTTCCTCGATCGAGCGCCGGGTGACGTCGATCACCGGCCAGCCATTGTCAGCGAACATGCGGCGCGCATAAGTGAGTTCGCGGGTGACCGCATCATGATCGACATAACTCGTCTCCGGCGCCTGGTTGAGCGAGAGCAGCCGATTGCGGCGTACCTGGACGAGCCGGTCGACGCTGGTGGTCAGCCCCACGACAAGCGGGTGCTTGAGCGAATAAAGCGCTTCGGGCGGTGGCACTTCGATCACGATCGGAATATTGGCGGTCTTGAAACCGCGATTGGCGAGATAGATTGCGGTCGGCGTCTTCGACGAGCGCGATACCCCGGCGAGAACGATGTCGGCTTCTTCCCAATCTTCGCTGGCGATGCCATCGTCATGGGCAATGGTGAACTGGATGGCATCGACCCGGGCAAAATAGGCGGCATCGAGCATATGCTGGCGACCCGGCCGCGCCTTGGCCTGCTGGCCGAGCATCCCGGAAAGCGCATCGGTGACGGTATCGAGGGGCGCGACCGCAGGAAGACCCAGGGCGCGGCACCGCGTCTCGAGCGTCCGACGGGTCTGCAAGTTGACCAGTGTGAACAGCACCAGGCCCGGATTCTGCGAAATCTCCTGGAGAATTCGCTCGAGATGGGTTTCGCTCCGCACCATCGGCCAGAAATGTCGGATCGTCTCGACGTCGTCATATTGGGCAAGCGCGGCCTTGGCGATGTTTTCGAGCGTCTCGCCCGTCGAATCCGACAGCAAATGCAGGTGCAGCTGGGTCATCGGGAGGAATCTGTGGACAACATGCCGACAAGCGCTAGCGCAACCCGCTGTTTCTGCCAAACCTGCTCGCACTGGGGATAACACGCCAATCATCCACACAGCCATCGACAGGGGGATCGTCGCTCAACAGACTGTGGACAAGGGGGATAGCAAAGCTGGACTCGGCGGCTGTCCGCCGATCAGGGCGGGTCAAGTTGTTGGCAATTACGGGATTGCCGCATAAGCCCCGATTTTGGCAGTGCCATCACCACAACATCCTTTTAAAGATTCCTTTCTTGAATAGTTGGAGACCGACGCTGACCGACACAAAGCCCTTGCTCGCCGTGCTTCGCGGGGCACGACAGCCCATCCCGCCGATCTGGTTGATGCGCCAGGCGGGCCGCTATCTCCCCGAATATCGCGCGCTGCGGGCCGACAAGGGGGGCTTTCTCGATCTGGTCAACGACAGCGAGGCGGCCGCCGAAGTGACCGTGCAGCCGCTGCGTCGTTTCGGCTTTGACGGTGCCATCTTGTTCTCGGATATTTTGATGGTCCCTTCGGCGATGGGCCAGCGGCTGAGCTTTGGCGTAGGCGAGGGTCCCGCGCTGGCGCCGCCGTTGATCGACGCCGCGCTCGGATCGCTCGAGGCAGCGCCGGAACGGCTCGAGCCCGTTTACGAAACGGTGCGCCGGGTGGCGGCAATGCTGAACCCCGCGACGACCTTTCTCGGCTTTGCCGGCAGCCCCTGGACGGTTGCGACCTATATGGTCGCCGGGCATGGGAGCAAGGATCAGGCCGAGACCCGGCGGTACGCCTATCGCGATCCTGCCGCCTTTGCCGAGATCATCGATGCCATCGCGGCGTTGACGATCGGCTATATCGGCAAGCAGATCGAGGCGGGTGTCGAGGCGGTGCAGCTGTTCGACAGCTGGTCGGGCAGTTTGTCGCCTGCACAGTTCGAGCGCTGGGTGATCGCGCCGAATGCGGCGATCACGACGGCGCTGCACGCGCGCTATCCCGATACACCGGTGATCGGTTTCCCCAAGGGCGCGGGGGCGAAGCTCGTCGCCTATGCGCGCGAGACGGGGGTCGATGCGGTGGGGCTCGACGAGACGCTCGATCCCGTCTGGGCCGATCAGGTGCTGCCCGCCGGGATGCCGGTGCAAGGCAATCTCGACCCGCTCGCGCTGGTCACGGGTGGCGAAACGCTCGACCGCGCGGTCGATCGCGTGCTCGCGGCGTTCCCCGATCGACCCCATGTCTTCAACCTCGGCCACGGCATTTTGCAGGACACCCCCATCGCCCATGTCGATCGGCTGCTCGCGCGGGTGCGGACCCCGGTTCGGGAATCGGTCGCATGATCGGGTTCCTTGGCGCTGCCTATCCATGGGTGAAGGCCGCGCATCTGATCTTCGTGATCTTCTGGATGGCGGGGCTGTTCATGCTGCCGCGCTACCTGGTCTATCATCAGGAAGCCGAACAGGGATCGCCCGAGGCCGAGCGCTGGATCGATCGCGAGCACAAGCTGCGTTCGATCATCCTGACGCCGTCGTTGGTGATCGTCTGGGTTCTGGGGCTCGTGCTGGCGGCCAATCTCGGGCTGTTCAGCGGCGCGCCTGGCCTGGGCTGGCTGCATGCCAAGATCGCGCTGGTGCTGCTTCTCAGCGGCTATCATGGCTGGGCTGCCGCTTATTCGAAGAAGCTGGCGAAGGGCGAGCGCCGGCTGAGCGGGCGGCAATTGCGTCTGCTCAACGAGGTGCCGGGCGTTGCGGCGGCGTTGATCGTGATCCTGGTGATCGTCCAGCCCTTCTGACTTCCGTCCGGTCGGGATCCGGTGCTTGACCGAGGATTGCTTGACTTGGGGCGGCGTCGGACCTAATTTGCCCTGACCACCATGGCCGTTTCATGTCATGGGCCGGCCTTCCTATCAGCATCGTCGCGTAGCTTCCTCGCAGACTGACGCTTTCCTCAGGCACTTACTCCTTTTTTCGGATCGATTTAGATGCATCTCGCTGACCTCAAGAAGAAAAAACCCGCCGAGCTCGTGGAAATGGCCGAAGCGCTGGGGATCGAAAGTGCGTCGACGCTGCGCAAACAGGATCTGATGTTCGCCATCCTCAAGATCGAGGCTGAAAATGGCGAGCAGATCATGGGGCTCGGGACGATCGAGGTCTTGCCCGACGGTTTCGGTTTCTTGCGCAGTCCAGAAGCCAATTATCTCGCTGGACCGGACGACATCTATATTTCGCCCAACCAGGTCCGCAAATTCGGGTTGAGGACGGGTGACACCGTCGAGGGCGAAATCCGCGGTCCCAAGGACGGCGAGCGCTATTTCGCGCTGACCCGCCTGACCTCGGTCAATTTCGACGATCCCGATGTCGTGCGTCATCGCGTCAATTTCGACAACCTGACTCCCCTATACCCGGATGAAAAACTGACGCTCGATCCCCAGGATCCGACCGTCAAGGACAAGTCGGCGCGCGTTATCGATATCGTCGCGCCGCAAGGCAAGGGTCAGCGCGCGCTGATCGTCGCGCCGCCGCGCGTCGGCAAGACGATGCTGCTCCAGAATATCGCGCGCGCGATCACCGACAATCACCCCGAAGTGTTTCTGATCGTGCTGCTGATCGACGAGCGGCCCGAGGAAGTGACCGACATGCAGCGATCGGTGAAGGGAGAGGTGATCTCCTCGACGTTCGACGAGCCCGCGCAACGCCACGTCCAAGTCGCCGAAATGGTGATTGAAAAGGCCAAGCGCCTCGTCGAGCACAAGAAGGACGTCGTGATCCTGCTCGATTCGATCACCCGGCTCGGGCGCGCCTACAACACCGTCGTCCCGTCGTCGGGCAAGGTGCTGACCGGCGGCGTCGACGCCAATGCGCTGCAGCGCCCGAAGCGCTTCTTCGGTGCCGCGCGCAACATCGAGGAGGGCGGATCGCTCTCGATCATCGCCACTGCGCTGATCGACACCGGCAGCCGGATGGACGAAGTGATCTTCGAGGAGTTCAAGGGCACCGGCAATTCCGAAATCGTGCTCGACCGCAAGGTTTCGGACAAGCGCATCTTCCCGGCGATGGACGTCGGCAAATCGGGCACCCGCAAGGAAGAACTGCTCGTCGACAAGGGCAAGCTGTCGAAGATGTGGGTGCTGCGCCGGATCCTCATGCAGATGGGGACGATCGACGCGATGGAGTTCCTGCTCGACAAGATGAAGGATTCGAAGACCAACGAGGATTTCTTCGATTCGATGAACCAATAGGAGGCAAATGTGATTGCCGCCCTGCTGGCCGCCGAGACGGTGACGATGGGATCGCTCTGGCAGCAGATCCTGGCGGACTTCGCCAATTTCGGGTCACCCTCGGCGCTGATCGCGTTCGGCACGGTGGTGCTGCTCGATATTGCGCTGGCGGGAGACAATGCGATCGTCGTCGGCGCGCTGGCAGCCGGGTTGCCCGCCGATCAGCGGCGCCGGGTGATCGGCGTCGGAATCGCCGCAGCGCTGGTGCTGCGGATCGTGTTTGCGGTCGCGATCATCTACGGGCTCGATCGCTTCAAGCAATATGGGCTGGTGTTCGGCGGCGGCTTGTTGCTGCTCTGGGTGAGCTGGAAAATGTATCGCGAGCTCCGGCCGCGGGCGTCGCCGATCGATACCGATGGTGAGGATAGCGGCATTCCTGCCGCCAAGAGCTTTCTAAGCGCGGCCTGGGCGGTGGCGGTCGCCGATGTCTCGATGAGCCTCGACAATGTCCTCGCGGTAGCAGGCGCCGCGAAGGAGCATCCCGGGATCATGGTGATCGGTCTGGTGCTCTCCGTCGCGCTGATGGGGATCGCCGCCAATGTCATCGCCAAATATATCGAGCGCTATCGCTGGATCGCGTGGATCGGCCTCGTCGTCATCCTCTATGTCGCCGGGCGGATGATCTTCGAAGGCTGGCACGATATGACGCCGATGCTGGCCACGTTGGGCTGAGCTCGGGCCGGGCGCGCCTCGCGCGCGCCAACCGCTCGACCATCACGCCCGGTCACCCAATCGTGCGGGCGAAGAAATCGGCGGTGCGCTGATCGGCGAGGGTGGCAGCGGCTTCGGACCGGCGCGCGCCCATCTCGGTGGCGAAGCCGTGATCCTCGCCGGGATAATCGAACAGCGTCACCTTGGGGTGTTCGTCGAGCCCGTCATGCATCCGCTGCTGCGCGGCGGCATCGACGAAGTGATCGTCCTGGGGGATGTGGAGCAGCACCGGATGGGCGATCGCGTGTTTTTCGCCGAGCAGGCCATCGATTCCGACACCGTAATAGCCGACGCTCGCATCGGTGTCGGTGCGGGTAGCGGCCATGAAGGCGAGCCGGCCGCCAAGGCAATAGCCGACCAGCCCGACCTTGCCGCCGCCGATCTGCGTGCGTGCCGCACGGATCGTCGCTTCGATGTCGCGCACCCCGAGATCCTGATCGAAGTCGCCCATCAGCCCGAGCGCCCGCTGAAATTCGGCGGGGACATCGGGATCGAGCGTAATGCCGGGTTCGAGCCGCCAGAAGAGATCGGGCGCGATCGCGAGATAGCCCTGCGCCGCGAGCCGGTCGCATTTGCGGCGGATGCCGGCATTCACGCCGAAAATCTCTTGAATGACGATGATCGCCGCGCGCGGCGCGCCCTCGGGGGCGGCGCAATAAGCGGCGAATTGGCGATCATCGCCAAGCGTGTCGATCGTGATCATCTGGCTCATTGTCGGTCTCCGAGGTGGTGTCGTTCATGCGCGATCAGCCACGTCTTGGTGGCGGGGCCTTCGCCGGCGGAATAGGCACCGAGCGCGCCGTTGGCGGCGAGGACGCGGTGGCAGGGGACGATGATCGGGAAGGGATTGCGCGCGCAGGCCTGGCCGATCGCGCGCGGGCTCGATGCGAACATCCGGGCAAGGTCGCCATAGCTTGCCGTCTGGCCATAGCCGATGCCAGTGATCCCGGCGCGCAGCGCCCCGCCGCGCGGCGTCGCCGCTGGAGCAAGCGGCAAATCGAAAGCGTGGCGCTCGCCGGCAAAATATTGGTTGAGCTGGTCAAGCGCCTCGGCGAGCAGCGCCGATGTTCCACGTGAAACCGAGCCGGCACCAATCCTGACCGCCGTCAGGACCGGCCCGTCCACTGTCACGGAGATGACACCGATCGGCGTTGCGATTTGAGCGTGATCGCGCAAAGACATGGCGAGGCTATGCCCGTCGGCAGGCCGTCGCTCAAGCGGAGTCAGTCAGTCCGATGAAAATCAACGTCGAAGTCGAATGCACGCCCGAAGAGGCGCGCCGGTTCATGGGGCTCCCCGACCTGACACCGCTGCACGAAAAATATGTCGGCAATCTGCTCGAATCGATGGACGGCACCGTCAAGCCCGAAATGATCGAAGCGGTGATGCGCAGCTGGGCGCCGATGGGGGAGGCGGGCATGACTTTCTGGCGGCAATTGTTCGACGGCGCGACCAAGCCCAAGAGCTGAGCGATGGCGACGATCTTCGCGGTGGCAAGCGGCCCGCCGCCCGCCGCGATCGCGGTGATGCGGATCAGCGGGCCGCTGGCGATCGACGTCGCGACACGGCTTGCGGGCACCTTGCCGCCGCCGCGCCGCGCTGCCGTGCGCGCGCTGCGATCGGCGCGCGGGTCACTGCTCGATCGGGCGCTGGTGATCGTGTTTCCCGGGCCGAACAGTGTGACCGGTGAGGATATGGTCGAATTGCATCTCCATGGCGGGCGCGCTGTGGTCGCGGCGGTAGCGGAGGCGCTCGCAGCGATGGACGGTGTGCGGCCGGCAGTGGCGGGCGAATTCACCCGCCGCGCGTTGATCGCCGGGCGGATCGATCTTGCCGAAGCCGAGGGGCTGGGCGATTTGCTGGCCGCCGAGACCGAAAGCCAGCGCCGCGCCGCGCTGAGGGTCGCCGAGGGGGCGATCAGCCGCGCGGTCGAAGGCTGGCGGCTGCGCGTGCTCGCCGCGGCGGCGACGATCGAAGCGGCACTCGACTTTGCCGATGAGGATGATGTTGGCGCGCCCGACATTGCAGCGGTGTGCGCCGCGTTGCACGAGCTGAAGGAGGAGATCGAGCGGATGCTCGGCGCGCCACCGGTCGAGCGTCTGCGAGATGGCGTACGCGTGGTGCTCGCGGGGCCGCCCAATAGCGGCAAATCGACCTTGCTCAACGCGCTGGTCGAGCGCGAGGCTGCAATCGTCTCGCCGATCGCGGGGACGACGCGCGACCGGATCGAGCAAAGTGTCGTACGTGGCGGGATGGCGTTCATCCTGACCGATACGGCGGGGCTCGCCGAGGGAACTGATGATGCGATCGAGGCAATCGGGGTCGCGCGCGCGAAGGAAGCGATGGCGGGTGCCGACCTTGTCCTCTGGCTCGGCGAGGATCCGCCAGCGGCAGGCAGTTCGGTACTCTGGCTCGCTGCGCAGGCCGATCGGCTCGACCGATCGGGGGCCACGGGTCGGCTGGCGGTGTCGGCGGTGACCGGGGCGGGGATATCGGCGCTTTGGGCGGCGATCGTCGACCGGGCGACTTCGCTGGTGCCGCGCGAGGACCAACTTGCGTTGAACGCGCGCCAGCGGGGACATTGTGCCGATTGTGCGGCGGCGCTCCGCGCCGCGGTGGAAGAAGAGGATATGCTGGTGGTGGCGGAACAGTTGCGGCTGGCGCGGGGGGCACTCGACCGCATCACCGGTGCGGCTCAGGTCGAGGATATGCTCGATGCGCTGTTCAGCCGCTTCTGCATCGGGAAATAGCGTTTCACGTGGAACAGTTTTGACTTGGGTGTTTGAAGGCCCTAGCGAACCGGCATGGGAAACTTCGATGTCATTGTCGTTGGCGGCGGTCATGCCGGCACCGAGGCCGCAGCGGCGTCGGCGCGGCGTGGCGCGCGGACGGCGTTGATCAGTTTCGACCCCGCCAAGATCGGCGCGATGTCATGCAATCCCGCGATTGGCGGGCTCGGCAAGGGGCATCTGGTGCGCGAGGTCGATGCCTTTGACGGCCTGATCGCGCGGGCGACCGATGCCGCCGGCATCCATTATCGCATGCTCAACCGAAGCAAGGGCACGGCGGTGCAGGGCCCCCGCGTCCAAGCCGACCGGCTGCTCTATGCCCGCGCGATCCGCACGATGCTCACGGCGCAGCCGGGGCTGACGATCGTTGCCGGCGAAGCGGCGGCGCTGGTCGTCGAGGGTGAGCGTGTTGCCGGCGTCGTGCTCGGTGACGGCAGCTTAATGCGAGCGCGATCGATCGTGCTGGCGACGGGCACCTTTCTGGGTGGGCGCCTGTTCCGTGGCGAGGAGCGCATGGCGGGCGGCCGGATCGATGAATTCGCCGCGACAAAGCTCGGCGAGCAGCTTCGCGCGCTTGCCTTACCGATGGGCCGGCTCAAGACCGGGACGCCGCCACGGCTCGACGGCCGGACGATCGACTGGGCCCTGCTCGGTGAGCAGCCTTCCGATGGTGACGGCTGGACGATGTCGCCATTGACGCGCACGCGTGCGCTACCGCAGCTGTTCTGTGCGATCACCCGGACCAATGCCCGGACGCACGACATCATCCGCGAAGGCCTTGATCGCTCGCCGCTCCATTCGGGCGATATCGGCGGACCGGGGCCGCGCTATTGCCCGTCGATCGAGGACAAGGTCAGCCGGTTCGGCGACCGCGACGGGCACCAGATCTTTCTCGAGCCCGAAGGGCTGGGCGATCCTCTGGTCTATCCAAACGGTATCTCGACCTCATTGCCGATCGACGTCCAGGCGGCGATGATCCGATCGATCGCCGGGCTGGAACGAGCCGAGATCGCCGTGCCGGGCTATGCGGTCGAATATGATTTCATCGATCCGCGCGCGCTGAGCCCGACTTTGGCGCTGCGGGCGATGCCGGGACTTTTCTGTGCCGGCCAGCTCAACGGCACCACCGGCTATGAGGAAGCCGCAGGGCAGGGACTGATCGCGGGGTTGAATGCGGCGGCGCACGCGCTCGATACCGCGCCGGTGCTGCTCGATCGCGCGTCGAGCTATCTCGGGGTGATGATCGACGATCTGGTGCTCCACGGCGTTACCGAGCCCTATCGCATGCTGACCGCGCGCGCCGAATATCGGTTGCGGCTCCGCGCGGACAATGCCGAAACGCGGCTGGGCGCGCTTGCCGACGCGGCCGGCTGCCTCAGCGAGGCCAGACTCGCGCGCTATCGGGTGCGGCGCGAGGAATCGGCGCGGGTGGATGAAGCGCTCGAGCGCGTGCTGCCTGCGGGCGCGCTCGCGGCGGCGGGTGTCGTTCAGGACGGTGTGCGGCGGACCGCGCGTGACTGGTTGCGGTTTCCGGGCGTGGCGGTGAGCGCTGTCGCCCCCGAGCTGATCGACGATGTCGATGCGGCATTACTCGCCGAGATCGCCGAGGATGCGCGCTATGCGCCCTATCTCGAGCGCCAGACGATCGAGATCGCCCAGCTGCGCCGCGACGAGGCGCTGCCCTTGCCGACCGAGATCGATTATGCGCGCATCCCTGGGCTGTCGACCGAGATGATCGAGCGTTTGACTCGCGCCGGGCCGACGACATTGGCGGCGGCGGGGCGGATCAGGGGGATTACCCCGGCGGCGCTCTCGGCAATCCTGCTCCACAGCCGCCGTCGCGCGGCATGACCGAAGAGGGCATGACCGAGGAGGAGGCGCGCAGCTGGATCGTCGAGCGTTTCGGCGTTTCACGTGAAACCTTGGTCGAGCGTTTTGTCAATCTGTTGGTCGCCGAATCGACGCGTCAGAATCTCGTATCGGCAGCGAGCATGGACCAGATCTGGCGGCGCCATATCGTCGATTCGGCGCAATTGCTTGCGCTCGCCGGGGCGCCCGAGGATGGCCACTGGATCGATATCGGCACCGGCGCGGGGTTTCCCGGGATGATCATCGCCTTGCTCTCGGATCGCCCGGTGACGCTGATCGAGCCGCGCCGCAAGCGCGCCGATTTCCTCACCGATGCCGCAAAAACGCTCGGGCTGGCGCGGCGCGTCGTCGTCCACGCCCGACGCGCCGAGCAGGTGACGATGACCGCGTCGGTGATTTCGGCGCGTGCGGTGGCGCAGCTCCCCGAATTGCTCGCCGCCGCCGCGCATCTGTCACATCGCGAGACTTTATGGCTGCTGCCAAAAGGTCCTTCAGCGCGGGAAGAGGTGGCAGCCGCGGCGCAGACGTGGCATGGTTCGTTTCACGTGGAACACAGCATTACCGAAGCCGGATCGCTCATCATCACCGCAAAGGGTGTGGCCCGACGATGAACTGCATCACGATTGCCAATCAGAAGGGCGGCGTCGGCAAGACGACGACCGCGATCAATCTCGGTACCGCGCTGGCCGCGACGGGCATGAAGGTCTTGCTGCTCGATCTCGATCCGCAGGGCAATGCCTCGACGGGGCTCGGCATCAGCCGCGCCGATCGCGCACGCTCCTCCTATGATCTGCTGGTCGGCGACGCGACGCTCGACGAGGCGACGATCCCGACCAAGGTGCCGCGGCTCGACATCATCCCGGCGACGGTCGATCTGTCGGGCGCCGAAATCGAGCTGGTCGAGTTCGAGGAGCGCACCCACCGGCTCGACAAGGCAATTCGTCGCGCCGAAGGCGATTGGGACGTGATGCTGATCGATTGTCCGCCGTCGCTTGGGCTGCTGACGATGAACGCCATGGTCGCGGCCGATTCGCTCCTGGTGCCGTTGCAATGCGAGTTCTTCGCGCTCGAAGGGCTGAGCCAGCTGCTCAACACCGTCGAGCGAATCCGCACGCGCTTCAATCCCGGGCTGTCGATTCTCGGGGTCGCGCTGACGATGTATGATCGCCGCAACCGGCTGACCGAACAGGTTTCCGACGATGTTCGCGCGGTGCTCGGCCGGGTGGTGTTCGATACCGTCATCCCACGCAACGTGCGGCTTTCGGAAGCGCCGAGCCATGGCCTGCCCGCGTTGATCTATGATCATCGCTGTCCCGGATCGGAAGCCTATATCGCCCTTGCCCGTGAGTTGATCGCGCGGTTGCCCGATCATGCCCCCCAACCCGCCCCCAGAAGCGCCAGAGCTGCATGACCGAACCAACCGCTCCGACCCCCGTTGCCCCGCGCAAGCCCCGGCCAGGGCTGGGGCGCGGGCTCAACGCACTGATGGGTGATATCGCCCGCGAGGAACCGATCGCCCCCGGATCGACTCCCGGACCCGGCTTGCGGATGTTGCCGGTCGGGTCGCTGACGCCGCACCCCAACCAGCCGCGTCGGCGATTCGACGAGGCAGCGCTCGAAGAACTCGCCAATTCGATCGGATCGCGTGGGCTGATCCAGCCGATCGTCGTACGCCCGCACGGCAAGGGGTTCCAGATCGTCGCCGGGGAGCGCCGCTGGCGCGCGGCACAGCGCGCGCGGCTCCATGAAGTACCGGTGATCATTCGCGATTTCGATGATGCCGAAACGCTCGAAGTCGCGCTGGTGGAGAATATCCAGCGCCAGGATCTGAACGCCATCGAAGAGGCCGAGGCTTATGCGCGGCTGATCAGCGATTTCGGGCATACCCAGGATGCGCTGGCGCGGATCGTCAACAAGTCGCGCAGCCATGTCGCCAATCTGATGCGGCTGCTCGACCTGCCGGCGAGCGTCCAGAGCAGGGTCGTCGAGGGCGCGATCACGATGGGGCATGCCCGCGCGCTGATCGGCGCCGCCAATGTCGAAGCACTGGCGGGTGAAATCGTCAGCAAGGGGCTGTCGGTGCGCGAGACCGAGCGGCTCGCGCGCACTGCCAAGCCCGCGACCGGGCGCACGGTCCACAAGGGCGCCGACGGGCAAGACCATGACGTTGCCGCGCTCGAGAGCCAGCTCGCCGATTTGCTCGGGCTGGGGGTGCGGGTCACCTTCGGCGCAAAGGGCGGAAGCGTGACCTTGACCTACTCAACGCTCGACCAGCTCGACATGATCTGCCAGCGGCTAAGCGGCGAGCCGCTGTAGCCACTATCGGCGCTGAACGGCGCGCGCGACGGCGACGAAGGCGGCATCGGCGAGGACCTGCCCGGCGGTTGCTGACGCCATGATCGCGCGCTCGGCACGTCGGAGATGATCGATCGCGGCATTCAGGCGGCGCGGGGTCCAGTGCCGCAGCGCTCGCGCGGTGCCCGTCTTTTCTCGAAAAAACACGTTGTGCCGGTCCACCACGGTGGTGATCGGCGCGCCGGCGGCCACCTCGCCGCTCATCTCGGCGAGCGCCATCAGCCGGCGGACCAGTCCGCGCAGCAGCGGAATCGGGGAGACGCCGGCCTCGCTCAGGCGCGTGAGTTCGTTGCCGAGCAAGGCGGCGTCGCCGTCGATCGCTGCCTGGATGGCGCTCGCCATCTCGGCATCGGCAAGGTCGGCGCCGATCGCGTCGATCGCAGCGTCGTCGAGCGGGCCCGGTCGATCGGGCGCGGCATCGAGAAACAGCGCCAGCTTCTCGACCTCGCGCGTCAGGACGGCACGGTCCCCGTTGGTCGCGGCGACGAGTCGCGCGGCGGCGGTCGGTGTCGCGCGCAAGCCGTGTTCGGCGGCGATCATCGTCGCGAGCTGGGTGCTGTCGGCGCCGGTGAGCGGGTAACATTGCAGGCTGAGGATCGACGGCGTCGCAATC
This sequence comes from Sphingomonas sp. 28-62-20, assembly GCF_002281505.1. Lineage (NCBI taxonomy): Bacteria > Pseudomonadati > Pseudomonadota > Alphaproteobacteria > Sphingomonadales > Sphingomonadaceae > Sphingomonas > Sphingomonas sp. 28-62-20. Next base: position 119,751 of record NZ_NCGH01000001.1, on the reverse strand, counting down.
GCGTATTTGACGAGCTTGCCCGTGCCCTTGATTCCCGGCGCGATCATCGCGACCGGATTGCCCGCGCGTTCCGCCGCAATCAGCAGCTCGACGGCCTCGAGGCTCTCCTCACCCGCGCCGGTGACTCGAATGTGGCGTGCGCCGCCGAAGAGCGACAGCGAGGCGGCTTCGGTGACGAGCCGGCCCGGATCGGCCTTGAGCGCGGCGCCATCGAGATCGACCCGCTCGGCATCGGGCCCCATCGTCCGCGCGAGCCGCGCCGCCCATTCGCGCGCGCCCGATTCGTCGGGCCCGTGGAGGAGATAGAGGCGGACGCCGCTGCTGCCCGAATCAATTGCCGTGCGGAGCTGATTGACATTGGCCTTCACGGTTCGGCGGGGCTCGTCCGTTCGGCGTAAAGCGCGATTCGCGAGACGATCTGGCTGGCGATCGTTCCGGAAAGCCGTTCGAGCGCGGTATTCTCGGCCGCAATCGTCGCATATTCCGAACCAACGACATCGATGCCCGCGTCCGAACCCGCCGTCGCATCGAGCAGCACTGCGCCATTGGCGAGATCGATCAATTGATAACGCGCGCGCAAGGTGCGGCGTTCGCGGGTGATCGTGTCGTCGCCGCGTACGCCGAGACCGGTCACCTTGTCGTCGAGCCGGACCTCGAGTCGATAGGTGGGCGAGGTGCCGCGATCGGCGCCGAGCTGATCCCGGACGGCATTGCTCACCAGCCAGCCGGCCTTGCCCTCGATCGGCGCGACCTCGATATGCCCGAGCATCGATGCCACTCGGCCGCCGCCGCCGCCGCCATAGAGCGGATGCAGCCCGCAGCCCGCCAGCAGCAGACCGAGCGCGAGCGCGAGCGGGGGGCGATTCATCCTGCGGGTCATGCGACGAGATTGACCAGACGATCGGGCACGATGATCACCTTCCGCGGCGGCTTGCCGTCGAGCAGACGGACGATCTTGTCCGATGCCAGCGCCGCCGCCTCGACGATAGCACGATCGGTGCCGCGCGGCAGCGTCAACGTGTCGCGCAGCTTGCCATTGACCTGGATCGCGATCGTCACGTCATTCTCGACGAGCAGGGCGGGGTCGACCGCAGGCCAGGCCGCATCGGCGATCAGGCCGCTGCCGCCGCGCACCGCCCAGGCCTCTTCGGCGAGATGCGGGACCATCGGCGATACCAGCCGCAGCAGGGTATCGAGCGCGTCGGTACGCGACGGCGAGGGTGCGGCGCGTTCGATCGCGCTGGTCAGTTCATAGAGCCGCGCGACCGCCTTGTTGAAGGCAAGCGCCTCGATATCGCCCGCCACGCCGGCGATCGTCTGGTGAAGCTTGCGATCGAGCGCATCATCGCGCTCGGCGTCCGAGGCGGCGGTCACCGGCGCGTCGAACAGCCGCCACAGTCGCTGGACGAAGCGCCATGCGCCCTCGATGCCCGATTCGCTCCACGGGAGGTCGCGGTCGGGCGGACTGTCCGACAGCATGAACCAGCGCACCGCGTCGGCGCCGTACTGATCGACGATCGGCTCGGGATCGACCGTATTCTTCTTCGATTTCGACATTTTCTCGACACGGCCGATCGTCACCGGCGATTGATCGAGCCGCGTGACCATCACGCCATTGTCGGCGACGACCTCGTCGGGCGACAGCCATTTGCCATCGGCCGACTTGTACGTCTCGTGCGTCACCATGCCCTGGGTGAACAGGCCTTCGAACGGCTCGGCAATGTCGAGCTTGCCGGTGCGCTGGAGCGCGCGGGTCCAGAAGCGCGCATAGAGCAGGTGGAGAATCGCATGCTCGACCCCGCCGATATATTGCGTCACCGGCAGCCATTTTTCGGCCTCGATGCGGTCGAAGGGCTTGTCACCCGGCTGGCTGGCGAACCGAATGAAATACCACGACGAATTGACGAAGGTGTCGAGCGTATCGGTCTCGCGCCGGGCGTTGCCGCCGCACGTCGGGCAGGCGACGTGCGACCACGTTGGATGCCGTTCGAGCGGGTTGCCGGGGACGTCGAAGCTGACGTCCTCGGGCAACACGACCGGGAGCTGATCGTGCGGCACCGGCACCGCGCCGCACGCGACGCAGTGGATGATCGGGATTGGCGTGCCCCAGTAGCGCTGGCGGCTGACCCCCCAGTCGCGCAGGCGGTATACGGTCTGCCCGGCGCCCCAGCCATCTTCTTCGGCGCGGCGGATCACGGTGCGCTTGGCGTCCTCGACATCCATCCCGTCGAGAAAATGCGAATTCACCAGCGTACCCGGGCCGGTATAGGCGGTGTCGCCGAGAAACACCGGATCCTCATGATCGCCTTCGGAGACGACGCGGCGCACGGGCAGGCGATATTTGCGGGCGAAATCGAGATCGCGCTGATCATGCGCAGGTACCCCGAACACCGCGCCGGTGCCATAGTCCATCAGCACGAAATTGGCGATATAGACGGGCAATTGCCAGGTCGGATCAAAGGGATGCGTTGCCGTCAGCCCGGTGGCGAAGCCAAGTTTTTCTTGGGTTTCGAGCTCGGCAGCGGTGGTGCCGCCCTGGCGGCACTGGGCGATGAAGGCGGTGGCATCGGCGCTGGTTTCGGCCAGCGCCGCCGCGATCGGGTGATCGGCGGCGACCGCGACGAAACTGGCGCCGAAGATCGTGTCGGGCCGGGTGGTGAACACGGCGACATCGGCACCGTCGGACAGCGCAAAGCGGAACTGCAGCCCCTGGCTCTTGCCGATCCAGTTTTCCTGCATCAGCTTGACCTTATCGGGCCAGTTTTCGAGCGCACCGAGCCCGTCGAGCAGGTCGTCGGCGAAATCGGTGATCTTGAGGAACCACTGATTGAGCTTGCGCCGCTCGACCAGCGCGCCCGAACGCCAGCCGCGCCCGTCGATCACCTGTTCATTGGCGAGCACGGTCATGTCGACCGGATCCCAGTTGACCGCCGATTCGCGGCGATAGACGAGGCCGGCTTCGTAAAGATCGAGGAACAGCGCCTGTTCGGGGCCGTAATAATCGGGCTCGCAGGTGGCCAGTTCGCGGCTCCAGTCGAGCGCGAAGCCGAGCCGTTTGAGCTGCGCGCGCATCGTCGCGATGTTGGCGCGGGTCCAGGCACCGGGATGGACGCCCTTTTCGATCGCGGCATTTTCGGCGGGCATGCCGAACGCGTCCCACCCCATCGGATGGAGCACGTTCATGCCCGTCATCCGGCGATAGCGCGCGAGCACATCGCCCATCGTATAGTTGCGGACATGCCCCATGTGGATGCGCCCCGAGGGATAGGGGAACATCTCGAGGATGAAGGTTCGCGGTCGATCACTGGTATCGGAAGCCGCGAAGGTGCCGCGTTCTTCCCAAACCGCCTGCCACGCCGCGTCCGCCTTCAGCGCGTTGAAGCGCGACGCCATAGGCCGCGCCTAGCTGGCGAGCGCGGCACGCCGCAAATCGCGGGCGTGCGTGAGGATGATGTCTTCAAGCTTTTGCGCGGTCGCGGCGCGGGCCGGGGCATCGATCCATTGGCCGTTGCGATTGATCTGCCGCAGCACGGCGACACGGACCGCATCGGCGCGCAAATCCTGATCGAGAATCGACACGGTGACCTTCATCCGCTCGGCCGGGGCCGCGGGATTGGCATACCAGTCGGTGACGATCACGCCGCCCGCCGAATCGGTCTGGAGCAGGGGCATGAAGCTCAGCGTGTCGAGCGTCGCGCGCCACAAATAGCTGTTGACGCCGATCGTGGTGACTCGGGACGCCGCCAGATCGCCGCGTGGGCGATCACGGCCGCCGCCACAGGCTGCTACCGGAAAAACGAGCGAAACCATCAGCGCGGTGCGCAACAGGCGAGTCATGGGCAACATCCTGGACGAAAAAAATCGATCGGCTGGCATCTATAGATGGTCTGCCGCCCGCCGCAAGCGCGGCGCCGGGCGGCGCGATCGAAGCCGGGCGCTTCGATTGTGGGCGGAATGCCACAGTCCCTAATAAAGTGAATCAAGGCAGTGGTATGGCACGATCGAATTGTGTTAGGCGAAACGAAGATAAAGAGAGGCTTTTGCATCGTGCGTCGTCGGCTGATCGCGGGAACCATAGTGGGGGCGCTTGTCGTCACCGGTTTCGTCGCGCCGGCGATCGGGGCATCGGACGTCAACGCCCGGCTGGTTCCGGTCGAGTCGCTGAGCGCGACCCGCAGCATCACCAGTTTTACCCCGGCGTCTGCCGATCCGCGGCTCGCCGCGTTGATCGCACGCAGCGGGCTCGAAGGCGGCGATTATCGCTTTACCCCATCCGAATCGCGCCGCACGGTCAGCCGTGCCGTCACCGTCGCGGTGCGCGCGCGGTCATCGCTGGTGATCGGCCCGCAGCATGGCGCCGAGCCGGAAATTCAGGGCGCGTCGGTCGGCTTGGCGCCGATCGCCTATAATCTTGGCGTCTCGGTCGGCTGGAAGCGATTCGCGCTTTCCGGAGACGTGACGCGAGTCGAGCTGGCCAACGCGCCGGGCAGCCGCGAAGCCTTTGATCTGGGCCTGAGCTATGCCGGCAAGCGCGTGACGGGGCGCGTCACCGCGACCGCCGATCGTCCGTTGCCGATCGGGCCCAAGCTGGTCAGCGAAGATCCAAGCTATGCGGTCGATGTCGGTGGTTCGTATCGGCTCACCCGCAATGTCGATCTGACGGCGGGGCTTCGCTACAAGACCGAGAATAACCGGCTCGAGCGGCTTGCCGACAACCGGCGCGACAGCCAGGCCGTCTATATCGGCACGGCGCTCCGCTTCTAACCTTTGGGCGCAGCCCAGGCGTCGATCGCTGCCCAGCCGTAAAATCCGAGACCGATCAGCATCCGTCCGCGCCTGGCGTTCATCCCGCCGAGCGCGATCGCCGGGACGCGGGCCTGCCGCGCCAGGGCCAGCGCGCGAAGCGTCCCGAGCGGACGGGCGCCCGGATGCGACCGGGTCGCGAACACCGGCGCCACAAAGATCAGGTCGGCGCCGGCGCGCTGTCCCGCGATCAGCTCGCGGGCATTGTGGGCGGGCCAGGTCTTCAGTCCGCGATCGCGCCGGGCGATGCGGCCATGCTGCCCCGAGTCGCCACGACCGAGCCGATCGGCCCCGCCACGCACGACGATCAGCCGACGCCGCCTGGCGGTCTGCATCACCTGTTGGAACAGCGCGCGCCGGGTCGCCGCTGGCAACCCATAGTGGCGAAAGACGATGCCGCTACCGCGCGGCAGCCGCTCGATCGCGTCCCTGAGCGACTCGCCCATCCGTTCGTCGGTCATCAGCCATAGCCGGGGCAGGGGGTGGCGGGCGCGCATCGCCCTGCCTATAGCAGCCGCGATGACGACCAGCGATGCTTCCCGGCGGCTTGCCGATATTGAGAGCCGGTTCGACCGCGCGGCCGCGCTCGCGGCGAGGCCCGCGGGATCGGCAACGCTGATCGCGGTCTCCAAAACCCAGCCCGTCGAGGCGATCACGCCGCTGATCGATGCCGGCCAGCGCGTGTTCGGCGAGAACCGCGTCCAGGAGGCGCAAGCGAAATGGCCCGCGCTGCTGGAGAAGACGTCCGGGCTGGCGCTCCACCTGATCGGCCAGCTTCAGTCGAACAAGGCCGAGGACGCTGTGGCGCTTTTCGACGCGATCCATTCGGTCGATCGGCCTTCGCTGATCGCCGCGCTCGCGCGGGCGATGGCGAAGATCGGCAAGCGCCCGGCGTGCTTCCTCCAGGTCAATATCGGTGACGAGCCGCAAAAGGGCGGCGTGCCGACTGCCGGGCTCGCCGCGCTGGTCGTGGCGGCGCGGGCGGCCGAGCTGCCGCTCGCCGGGCTAATGTGCCTGCCCCCCGCCGATCTCGAGCCCGCCCCCTATTTCGCGCTGCTGGCCAAGCTCGCGCGCGATCACGGGCTCGACGGGCTGAGCATGGGGATGTCGGGCGATTTCGAGACCGCGGTGGCGATCGGCGCGACGCACGTCCGCGTCGGCAGCGCGCTGTTCGGGCCACGCGCGTGAAGGTTGCCGGGCTGATCTTCGATTTCGACGGGGTGCTGATCGAGAGCGAGTTCGCCGGCAACCGGCACCTCGCCGAGTTGCTCACCCGACTTGGCTACCCCACCACACTCGAACAATCGATGGCGCGGTTCATGGGGCTGTCGGGCGCCGACTTCGTCGCCGCGGTCGAACGCTGGATCGGACGCCCGCTGCCCTCCGATTTTTCGGTCGCTCGCGCCGCAGAAGATGCACGCATCATGGCAGAGGGAATCGATCCGGTGATGGGCGCGGTCGAGTTCGTCCGCCATTTGCCGCCGGCGCTGCCGCGCGCGATCGCCTCGTCGAGCTCGACGCGCTGGATCAATCGCCACCTCGGGCATATCGGGTTGAGCGCCGCGTTCGGTGCGCATGTCTATAGCGGCAAGGAACATGTCGTCCGGGGCAAGCCCGCACCCGATCTCTATCTCCACGCCGCCGCGGCGATCGGCGTGCCGATCGAGCGCTGCGCAATCATCGAGGATTCGGCGGTGGGCGCGACCGGGGCGGTCGCCTCGGGCGCCTATGTCATCGGGCTGTGCGCGGGCAGCCACTGCGCCGATGGACACGATGCGGTGCTGCGGGCCATCGGCGTCGATGCGATCGCGCATGATTTTGCCGAGGTCGCGCGGCTGCTCGCTTGAGTCCGCTCTAGAATTCGTGGCCGGTCCGGTCGCGTTTGGTGGCAAGATAGCGTTCGTTGTGCGGGTTGGCGGGCAGGATGTGCGGCACGCGCTCGACGACCGTGATCCCCGCCGCCTCGAGTTGCGTGACCTTTTGCGGGTTGTTGGTGAGCAACCGCACCGATCGCGCGCCAAGCAGCGCCAGCATCCGCGCCGCCACCGCGAAATTGCGCGAATCGACCGCGAAACCGAGCCGGGTGTTCGCATCGACGGTGTCGAACCCCTGATCCTGGAGCGCGTAGGCGCGCAATTTGTTGATCAGCCCGATCCCGCGTCCCTCCTGACGCAGATAGAGCAGGATCCCCCAGCCATTCGCGGCGATTGCGGCGATGGCGGCATCGAGCTGCGGCCCGCAATCGCATTTGAGGCTGCCGAGGACATCGCCTGTGAGGCACTCGCTATGAAGGCGGACGAGCGGGGGGGCGCCATTGGGCGCGCCGATCAAGAGGGCGATATGCTCGCCGGGCATTTCCGGGGTGCGGAAAGCGACGATCTCGGCATCTTCCGCCCCGGCGACCGGCAGGTGCGCGCGTGCGGCGATGGTGAGCCGGGTGGCGTCCTCATGCGCGTCGATATCGGCAAGCGCGATCACCAGATCGGCGCTGCCGCCCTCGATCACGAAAAAGGCCGGGAGGATTCCGGCCAGCGTCGCGAGCCGCAGCGCGCCGCGCGCGGCTTCGGGATCGGCGAGATCGATCGCGCGGAACGGACCCTTCATCGGCATCGCCAGATCGAACTGCGGATCGGCGAGCGCGGTCGCGGTCGCGAAATCGAGCCAGCGCGCGCGCTCGATGAGGACAGGACATTCGGGCGATGCTGCTGCGCGCTGGTTGGCGAGCCGGAGCGTTACCGCGCGGCCCGACGAGAGCAGCACCGGCGCGGTGCCCTCCGGATCGAAGCCGGCGAGCCGGACTGGATCGGCGGTCTCGATCGCGAGCAGCGCGAGCGTGCAGTGGCCGGTGGCGATGGCGAGCGGCCAGCCCCGGCGCAGCGAATCGATCGCGCGTTCGGCATCGCCGGCGCTCATGCCGCGCGCCTCACAGCGCGAATTCGGTCATGATCGGCACGTGATCGGAGGGCTTCTCCCAGCTTCGGCACGATTCGAAGACATAATGCGCGGTCGCCGCGGCTGCGACGTCGGCGGTGGCCCACATATGGTCGAGCCGCCGCCCGCGATCCGACGCCGCCCAGTCCTTCGCGCGGTAGCTCCACCAGGTATAGAGCCGCTCGGGGGCGGGGACGAAGCGGCGCCCGAGATCGACCCAGGCGCCCGCCGACCGCATCGCATCGAGTGCCTCGATCTCGACCGGGGTGTGGCTGACGACGTCGACCAACTGCTTGTGGCTCCACACGTCCGATTCGAGTGGCGCGATGTTGAAGTCGCCGACCAGCAGCGTCGGTCCGTCGAGCGCCTCGGACCAGCGCGTCATCCGCTCGACGAAATCGAGCTTCTGGCCGAATTTGGGGTTCACCTCGCGATCGGGCACGTCGCCGCCGGCAGGGACATAGACGTTTTCGAGCCGCAGGCCATTGTCGAGGCGAACGCCGACATGCCGCGCCTCGCGGTTCGCCTGCCAATCGAGCCGGTCGTCTTCGCGCAGCGGCAGGCGGCTGACGATCGCGACGCCGTGATGCATGCGCTGGCCGTGGAGGATGATGTGCCGATAACCGAGCGCGCGAAAGTTCGCTGTGGGGAAATCGCCGTCGATCACCTTGGTTTCCTGAAGGCAAAGCACATCGGGCGCATGATCGCGCAGGAAGCGCTCAACGATGCCGATGCGGAATCGTACCGAGTTGATGTTCCACGAGGCAATCTTGATCGTTTCGGCCATGCGGCGATGTAGTCTCGCAGAAGGCCCCGCGCCAGTCCGACAGATATGGAAAGGCCCTCGTCCCGGGGGCATGGAACGAGGGCCGACCTAGCGTTCGTCACGCAGGCAGAATGCGGATTGGACGGGGCAACAGGGGGAAAATCCCCGTGATCCGCATTCGCCTAATCCTTTTATCGAGCCAATCCTGTCGCCAATATGAATGAACATCAGTTCCGATGCGAATTTGGTCGCGGCTCGTTGAATCGAAACATTTGCTCGCCGACCGGCCGGTTGAAGACCTGATTCGACAACCGCACGGTCGTGCGGTTGTTCTGGGCATCGAGCGCGACCCAGCCCTGCATCATCAGCCCGCCCGGCGCCCCTTCATTACGCGCGAAAACCAAGGTGATTCGGCCATATTCCGGGTGCTTGGAGTCGGCTGCCTCGACCGAGAGGATGCGGGGGTCAAAGCTGGGGACCACCTTGGCGAACCGGGTCGCGTCCTTGCCGGGATCGAGCAGCACGCCGAGCGGCGAGTTGCCGATCGGCCAGCGTTGCTTCTGCCCGACCGAGTAATCCAGAAACCACAAAGACTTGCCGTCTCCGACGATCAGGATCGGCACCCCCTTTTGATATTGGAAGCGGATCTTGCCGGGCTTCTTGAGCGTCAGGACGCCGGTCAGTGTCTTGCCGTTGCGATCGGTCTGGCTGAAGTCCGCGGTCATGCTTTCCACCGCACGCAGATGCGCCTGGACGAGCGCGAGATCGCCGCTGGCGGGTGCCGCCAGCGCGACGGGTGCCGCGAGCAGCAGGGGCAACAGAAACAGGGACCGGGCCGTCACGGCGCATTCTCCAGAAAAAACAGGGGGCTGAGCATTCTCGCCGACGGGCATTGAACACGGCGTGAACCGTGGGGCAGTCCGGTCGCCAGAGGCGGCGACTAGAGCGGGCGCCCTTCCTGGTCCATCAGCACTTCGCGGCGGCCGACATGATCGGGGCGCGACACGAGGCCGTCCTTTTCCATCCGCTCGATAAGGCGCGCGGCGCTGTTATAGCCGATCCGCAACTGGCGCTGGAGCCAGGAGGTCGACGCCTTCTGGCTTTCGGCGACGAGCTGGCGGGCGTTGCGATATTGCTGGTCCTCGGCCGAATCCTCGCCATCTGGCGCGCCGTCGAGCGCGAAACCGTCTTCGGGCTCTTCGGTGACCGACTGGATATAATCGGGCGACCCCTGCGATCGCCAGTGATTCGCGACCGCCTGGACCTCATCGTCGCTGACGAAGGGGCCATGCACGCGTGCGATCTGCTTGCCGCCGGGCATATAGAGCATGTCACCGCGCCCGAGCAGCTGTTCGGCGCCCTGCTCGCCGAGGATGGTGCGCGAATCGATCTTCGAGGTGACGTGGAAGCTGATTCGCGTCGGCAGATTGGCCTTGATCACCCCGGTAATGACGTCGACCGACGGGCGCTGGGTCGCCATGATCAGATGGATGCCCGCCGCGCGCGCCTTTTGCGCGAGGCGCTGGATCAGGAATTCGACTTCCTTGCCCGCCGTCATCATCAGATCGGCGAGCTCGTCGACGATGATCACGATCTGCGGCAGCGGCTGGAAATCGAGCTGCTCTTCTTCGTAGATCGGCTGGCCGGTGGCCGGATCATAGCCGGTCTGGACCTTGCGCCCGAGCGGCTGACCCTTGGCCTTGGCGGCGCGGACCTTGTCGTTGAACGAGGCGAGGCTGCGGACGTTGACCGAGGCGAGCATCCGGTAGCGGTCCTCCATCTGCTCGACCGCCCATTTGAGCGCGCGCACGGCTTTGCCCGGTTCGGTGACGACGGGGGCGAGCAAATGCGGAATATCGGCGTACATCGACAGTTCGAGCATCTTGGGATCGATCATGATCATCCGGCACTGATCGGGGGTGAGCCGATAGAGCAAAGACAGGATCATGCAGTTGAGCCCGACCGATTTGCCCGAGCCGGTGGTGCCCGCGACGAGCAGATGCGGCATCGGCGCGAGATCGGCGATCACCGGATCGCCGGCGATGTTCTTGCCGAGGATGATCGGCAGCTGGCACGATTGATCCTCGAAGCTCTGGCTGCCGACGAGTTCGTGCAGGTTGACCGTCTCGCGCTTGGCGTTGGGCAATTCGATGCCGATCACGCTGCGCCCAGGAATCGTCGCGACCCGCGCCGAAATGGCGGACATGTTGCGGGCGATATCGTCGGCGAGCTGGATCACCCGGCTTGCCTTGATCCCACTCGCCGGCTCGAGTTCGTACATCGTCACCACCGGGCCGGGCCGCACCTCGGTGATCACCCCCTTGACGTGAAAATCGTCGAGCACCGATTCGAGCAGCCGGGCGTTGCGCTCCAGCGCGGCCTTGTCGATTACGGGATTGCCGCTCTTGGGCGCCGGCTTGAGCAGGTCGAGCGGCGGCAACCGATAGCTGTCGCGCAGATCGAGCGAGGTCTGCTTGGCTTTGGGCTTGGCGGTTGACGGCGCCACGGCGCGATCGGCGATCACCGGGCCGGGGCGCGCATCGGGGGCGGCAATCGCGCGCGGCGCGGGCTTGCGCGCGGGCGGCTCGGCGCGCTCGACGATATCGTCGATCTCGGTCGAGTCGGAGGACCGAGACGGCCGCCGCAGCTGCCACTGGCGCTCGCCAAGATCGATTTCGTAACTCAGCCCGTACAGCACGACACCGCCGATCCCCGCCAGCGCACCGACGACGCGCTGGGTCCACAGGATCGCGACCGGATCGCCGATCTGGCGGATCCCCCAGCGCAGCAGATCGGCAACCGTCAGGCCGACGACCCCGCCGTAGCCGGCAGGCAGGCTGTTGACCGCCCCCGCCAGTACGAACGCGAGCGCGGTGCCGATCAGGCTCGCGGCGATGATCGCCTTGAGCAGCATCCGCCGCCAATCTCCGAGCGGCACGTCGCGCCACAGCCGACGCGCGAGAAACGGCCCGAACGGGAGCAGCAGCACGACCGGCCAGCCGAGCAGCGCGAGCAGGCCGTCGGCGATCGCTGCCCCCGCGGGGCCGAGCAGGTTGCGCGCCGGGCCGCCCGCCGCCGTGCTGAGCGACGGATCACCCGGATAATAGCTGGCGATCGCCAGCGCGACCGCCACGGTGACCGCGACCAGAGCGGCGGCGCCGATTAGCGCGCCGCTGCGCCGCGCGCCGTGCCGAACGGTCTCGCGCCAAAGGGGCGATTGTGCCTGGCTCGCCATGTCCAAGTCCCTTGCAATGTACGCTGGATGTTCCGGTTGCACCATCGCGCCTCGCGAGTCCGGCGTCAAGCCGGGAGCGTTGGCAGCGGCGCTCGACGGCGCTAGGAAGCGCGCATGGAACAGTCCTTACAACAACGCGCCGACGTCATCATCCTGGGCGGCGGCCTCGTCGGCTGCAGCCTTGCGCTCGCGCTCGACGCGCACGGCCTCACGTCGATCGTCGTCGATCCCGCCGATCCGGCGGTGATGCTCGCCCCCGGCTTCGATGGCCGGGCATCTGCAGTGGCAAGCGCGAGCCACCGTATGCTCGACGCGATCGGGGTCGGCGGCGCGCTGGCCGGCAAGGGCTGCCCGATCGAATCGATTCGGGTGAGCGACGGGCTCGCTCCCGGTGCGCTCGATTTCGCACCCGGTGCCGAGGATGGCGCGCTCGGCACGATGTACGAGAACCGGCTGCTGCGCCAGACGCTGCACCGTGCCGCGAGCGCGGCCGACGGGATCGACCTCAGGATGCAGCGCCGCGCGGGCTCGATCGAACGCGATTCGACCGGCGTCCGTGCGATGCTCGACGATGGCGCGACGATCGCCGCGCCGCTGCTGATCGCGGCCGAGGGGCGCAATTCGCCGATGCGCACGGCCGCTGGGCTGAGGATCGCCCGCTGGTCCTATCACCACAACGCGATCATCACCGCGTTCGAGCACGAACGCCCGCACGAGAATTGCGCGTTCGAAATCTTCTATCCGGCCGGGCCGTTCGCGATCCTGCCGTTGCTGCCGATCGAGGGACGTAACCGGTCGGCGCTGGTGTGGACGGTGAGCGAACGCGAGGCGCCGGGCATGCTCAAATTGTCCGACCGGGGCTTCCTCGGCGAGGCCGAGAAAAGGATGGGCGGGTTTCTCGGAACGCTGAGCAATCTCGCGCCGCGATCGACCTATCCGCTCGGCTTTCATCACGCCGCGACGATCACCGCCGAACGGCTCGCTTTGGTGGGCGATGCGGCGCACGGCATCCATCCGATCGCCGGCCAGGGGCTCAACCTGGGGTTCCGCGACGTCGCGACGCTCGCCGAGATTCTCGTCGAGGGCAAAAGGCTGGGGATGGATCTCGGCGATCCGCAATTGCTCGCCCGCTACGAGCGCTGGCGCGGGCTCGATACGCTGATGGTCGCGGTCGCGACCGACGGGCTTAACCGGCTGTTCGGCATCCCCGGCAAGAGCGCGAGCGCGGTGCGTCGCTTCGGGCTGTCGGCGGTGCAGGCGATCCCGCCGCTCAAGGCGCGCTTCATGGCCGAAGCGCGCGGCGAAAGCGGCGACCTGCCGAAGCTGCTGCAGGGCGAAATGGTTTAGGGCCGGCTGCCGTCGATCGGGCGCGCTTCCTCGATCAGCATCACCGGCACGCCGTCGCGAATCGGATAGGCGAGCCCGGCAGCGTCGGATATCAGCGCCTGAGCCCCTGCATCATAACGCAGTGGCGTGCGGGTCAGCGGGCAGACGAGGATCGACAGCAGCCACGGGTCGAGCCCCAACTCGATGCCCGATTCGGGTGCCGCGGCGCTCATTGCAGCGTGACCGAATCCTCGCCGTCGTGCCGGCCGAAAAACTGCATCAGCTGGACGATCAACTCGGCACGGTCCTCGAGCGTTGCCGATTCGAGCAGCGCCTGTTTCGCCGCGACGTCGAACGGTGCGATCTGCGCGACACCGTTGACGAGCGATTCGTCGTCGAGCCGCGCGACCGCTTCCCAATCGACCGCATAGCCCTGCATGTCGGCGAAGCGCCGCGATTCCATTTCGAGCGCGGCGCGCCCGCTGAGCGACAGCACCTCCTGCTCGGTCGCGGCGGGAAGCAATTCGGCCTCGACCTGGCGGAACGGCGTCGCCACTTCGAGTTCGCGAACGATCCGGAACAGCGACAGGCCTTCGAGCACCAGATTGTAGCGGCCATCGTCGAGCATTTCGAACTGCGCGATCTTGCCGACGCAGCCGATCGAAAAGAGCGGCGGCGGCGATCCGTCGGCACGCGGCTGGACCATGCCGATCCGCCGGTCGCGCGCCATCGCGTCGCTCATCAATGCCTTGTAGCGCTCCTCGAAGATATGCAGCGGCAAATGCATCCGCGGAAACAGCAGCGCGCCGGGGAGCGGGAACACCGACAGCCGGGTGGTGCGGGTCGCCATCATCCGAACAGGATCGCCGACAGGCGCCGGCGCTGCGCCGACACCCAGGGATCTTCCAGCCCGACGACTTCGAACAATTTGAGCAGCCGCGTCCTGGCGGCGCCCTCGTCCCAGCCGCGATCGTCGGCGATCATCGCGAGCAATGTATCGGCAGCCGCATCGCGGTCGCCCGCTGCCATCTGGCCGCCGGCGAGTTCGTAGCGCGCGGCCATGTTTTCGGGGTGCGCGGCGACGGTGGCGGCGAGCCCGGCGAGATCGTCGACCGGCTTGGCCTCGCGCGCGAGCGCCAATGCCGCCCGGGCGCGGGCGATTTCGGGCAGCTTGGTGACGTCTTCGGGCAAGGCGGCGATCGCGGCATCGGCCTCATCGGGCTGGCCCGCCGCGATCAGCGCGCGTATCCGGCCGGAGAGCACCGCCGGATTGTCCGGCGCCATCTCGACGAGCTGATCGAAGATCGTCAGCGCGCGAGCGCCGTCGCCATCGCCCAGCACCTGCTCGGCCATCGCGATCAACGGCTCGATATCGGCGTCGGCTTCGGCGTCGGCGCCCTCGGGCGCGACGGGGAGCTGGCGCAGGATCTGATCGAGCATCGTCTTCAGCTGCGATTCGGTGCGCGCGCTGGTGAGATCGGCGACGAGCTGGCCCTGGAACATCGCATAGACCGTCGGGATCGAGCGGATCTGGAATTGCGACGCGATGAACTGGTTCTTGTCGGTATCGATCTTGGCGAGCACCACGCCCTTGTCGGCATAGGCCGCCGCGACCTTTTCGAGCACCGGAGTCAGCGCCTTGCAGGGGCCGCACCATTCGGCCCAGAAATCGATGATGACGAGACTTGTCATCGACGGCTCGACGACGTCGCGCCGGAAGGCCTCGATCGCTTCGCGCTCGGCGGCGCTCATGCCCAAACTAGCCAAATTCTGCTCCTGTGCCTTGCGGGGCCCTGATGTTGCCCGCCTTATGTGGGCGCTGGGCCGACGAAGCCAACCCTTTTCGACATTGGCAGCGATTGCCGCCGGCAGGGCTTGCGTTCCTCAAGGACCGATGCTAGCAGCCCGCCCTCACCCGGCCCGCAGCGTTTGTGGGCCTCGGCGCCAGAGCGGGCGTAGCTCAGGGGTAGAGCACGACCTTGCCAAGGTCGGGGTCGAGGGTTCGAATCCCTTCGCCCGCTCCAGCCGCCGTCCAAGATTTAGCGAAGCTAAAGCGCAAAGTGACGGCGGCGACGTGACGGCGGCCCTGCCGGCCTCGCCCCGCCGAGGATCGACGTCGCGGCCTCGCAGCGCCGCCCGCTGCCCACCCCTCCTGCCGTCATCGCCAGAAACGGGAAGCCCGATCGCTTTTGGCTTGCTAGCCTTGCCGGCATGACAAACTACCTGATTCGCGTCGGCATCGGCGGCTGGACCTATGAACCGTGGCGCGGGACCTTCTATCCCGACAAATGGCCGCAGAAGCGCGAGCTGGAATATGCCGCGTCGAAGCTGACCGGCATCGAGATCAACGGTACCTATTACAGCAGCTTCAAGCCGGCGAGCTTTGCTGCGTGGGCGGCAGCGGCGCCCGAAGGTTTCGTCTTCAGCCTCAAGGCCTCGCGCTTCTGTACCAATCGCAAGCGGCTCGCCGAGGCCGGCGAGTCGATCGAGCGGTTCGTCGGGCAGGGGATCGTCGCGCTGGGCGACAAGCTCGGGCCGATCCTGTGGCAGTTCATGGCGACCAAGCGCTTCGAGCCCGATGATTTTGGCACGTTCCTGAAGCTGTTGCCGGCGACCAAGGATGGCGTGCGGCTGCGTCACGCGGTGCATGTCCGCCACGAAAGTTTCGCGGTGCCCGAATTCGTGGCAATGGCCCGTGCGGCCGGGGTGGCGATCGTCTTTGCCGATTCGGCGCGATATCCGGCAATCGCCGATGTCTCGGGCGATTTCGTCTATGCGCGGCTCGAAAATGCCGAGGAAGCAATCGCCACCGGCTATGACGACACCGCGCTCGATCGCTGGGCAATCGTCGCGCGCGATTGGTCGGCGGGACGCACGCCCGACGGGCTGCCCTATGCCGCGCCGGACCCCGCGCCGGTGACGCCGCGTGAGACGTTCGTCTTCTTCATCAATGGCGCCAAGGTGCGTGCGCCCGCGGGGGCGATGGCGCTGATCGCGCGGCTGGACGGCTGATCGCGGGTCAGCCGCCAGCGCCATTGCCCATGATCGAGGCGGTCTCGATCGCATCGAGCGCGTGGTGCGCCTCGACATAGCGGCTCGCGGCCGCCATCCAGCGCTCGGCCTGGGGCGCGCCGGGCAGGCGTGCGACCTCGGCGAGCGCGGCTTCGACCTGACGCGCGTCGAGCAAGCGCCTGATCCGCGTCATGCGCTCGGCGGGGCGCGGCGAAGGCGTCCCCTCGCGGTGCACGACGATCAGCCCGGCCACCTCGCGCTGCAGGCTCGCCCACCAGCCGTCCTGGGTCGCGCCGGTGGTGAGATCGGGCGCGATCGTATCGATGCCGAGCCGCAGATCCTCGATCGTCACGGGTTGGCGCGCCGCGCGCAAGATCGCCCTGACGGCGTCGGGCTGGGTCGCCCCGAATCGGCGCCGAAGCTGCCCGTCGAGATAGCCGAGCCCGAGCCCGCGATCGATCGCGCGTCGCGCGGCAAAGGCTATCAGCAGATTTTCGGCGCGGCCGGCGTCGCCCGCCGCGCTGCGCGCCTGCTGGTTGATCGCTGCGGTCCGTGCTTCGAGCGCGCCCAGCTCGGCTGCGAGCGCGACCTGGCGCGCGCTGAGCGTATCGCTGTCGAGCGCGGCCCCGGCCGTACCCGCTTCGGGCGGGGGCTCGAACGCTGCCGAAGGCGGCGCAGAAGCCGATGGCGCGGGTGGATCGAACATCGCCTGCGCCGATGGCGGCAACCAATGCCGATATTGCTGGATGAACAGCGCGGTCACGGCGATGCCGGCGGCAAAGGCGACCACTGCGAGCAGCACGGCGACGCGCCAGCCCGATCGTGGCGCGCCGGTCGCGGTGAAGGGGGTGTGGTCACTGCTCATGCGTCCTTATCCCCGCGCGCGGGCAGCCGGTCAATTGGCGAGCCGCTGCGCCGCAGCGAGCAGCGCCGCGTCGGTCGGGGTGGCTGCAATCGCGACGCTGGCCCAGCCCGCACCGGCGACCGCCGCCACCGCGTCGCTGAGCGTGGCGATGGCGATCGTGGCGCGGGCAATGCCCGACGCATCGAGCAGCGTGCCGAGTTGGTGCGCCGCGCGCGGCGAATGGAGCAGCGCGACGCTGCCGCCGAGCACCGCCAGCGCATCGGGCGCGAGCACGCGGGGCACGCTGCGATAGACGGCAATCGACCGCCCGACCGGGCCGCCCACACGGATCGTCGTTTCGGCCCCGCCCAGATGGAGCGCGCGGGCGATGCCGAGGCCAGCGGCGTGATCGAGCAGCGCGGCGGCATCGCGCGTGCCGGTCGCCATGACGTCAAAACCCGCCGTTCGCGCGGCATCGCCGGTCGCGGCCCCTACGGCGAACACGGGCAGCGAGCGGAACGCGCGCAGACCGGATCCGCCCATGCGCAGCGTATTGGCGCTGGTCAGCAGCAGGGCGTCATGGTCGGTTGCGTCGGGGGGCGTCCAGGGTAGCGCCTCGATCGCGAACAGGGGGAGCGCCACGACGTCGAACCCGATCGCCCGCGCGCGTGCGCAGGTTGTCGCGTTGCCGGGTTCGGGCCGCAGCACGGCGACCCGGCGGCTCACGCCGCGAACAACGCCCGCACCGGGGCCGGCGCGTGCGCGAGCAGATCGCGGGCGAGATCGGCGGCGAACGCGCCGTCGTCGACGGTGCCGTGCGCCTCGCCAGTGACATGCGCACTGCCGTCGCCAGCGAACAACTCTGCACGCAGATGCAGCGTCTGCCCGTCGATGCGGGCGAGCGCCGCCATCGGCGAGTGGCAATCTGCCCCCAGCGCCGCGAGCAGCGCGCGTTCGGCCATGACACAGGCGATCGTCGGACGGTGGCTGATCGCAGCGACCAGTGCCGTCGTCTCGGCGTCCGCCGCGCGCGTCTCGATCCCGACCGCGCCCTGCGCCGGGGCTGGCAGCATGACGTCGATCTCGATCCCGCGCCCGACATCGCGTCGCCCGAGCCGATCGAGCCCCGCCGCAGCGAGCAAGGTCGCGTCGATCTCGCCCGAGGCGACCTTGGCGAGGCGGGTGTCGACGTTGCCGCGCAGCAGCACGATCTTGAGATCAGGGCGAAGACGCAACAGCTGCGCCTGGCGCCGTGGCGAGCTGGTCCCGACGATCGCGCCCTGCCGAAGCGAAGCGATGCTGTCGGGCCCGATGATCCGATCGCGGACGTCGGCGCGCGGCAGCATCGCGCTGATGACGATTTCCGGGGGCCGGATCGTCTCGACATCCTTCATCGAATGGACCGCGAGATCGATGTCGCCGGCGAGGATCGCGCGATCGAGTTCCTTGGTCCAAAGTGCCTTGCCGCCGATCTCCGCGAGCGCGCGGTCTTGGACCTGATCGCCGGTGGTCTTGATCGTGACGATCTCGATATCGGCTTCGACAAGGCCATGCGTGATCACGAGCGCGTCGCGCACCATGCGGGCCTGGGTGAGCGCAAGCGGCGATCCGCGCGTGCCTAAACGGAGTCTGGTCATCGCCGTTGGTGCTAGCGCCGGTTGGCGCTAGAGGGAAGCCATGGCGCTGATCCTGGGCATTGAATCGAGCTGCGACGAAACCGCCGCCGCGCTGGTGACGAGCGACCGTGTCGTCCGGGCGCACCGGCTGGCGGGGCAGGAGGCGGCGCACCGGCCTTATGGCGGGGTCGTGCCCGAAATCGCCGCGCGCGCGCATGTCGAGATATTGGTGCCGCTGATCGAGGCGGCGCTGACCGATGCCGGCGTGACATTGTCGCACGTCGATGCGGTGGCGGCGACGGCGGGGCCCGGGCTGATCGGTGGCGTCATGGTGGGGCTGGTCACCGGCAAGGCGCTCGCGCATGCGGCGGGCAAGCCGCTGATCGCGGTCAATCATCTCGAGGGCCATGCACTGTCGCCGCGGCTGAGCGATCCCGATCTCGATTTCCCCTATCTGCTGCTGCTGGTGTCGGGCGGGCATTGCCAGCTGCTGTTGGTCGAGGGGGTGAACGCCTATCGCCGGTTGGCCACCACGATCGACGATGCGGCGGGCGAGGCGTTCGACAAGACCGCCAAGATTTTGGGGCTGGGTTTTCCCGGCGGCCCGGCGGTCGAGCGCGCAGCGATGCTCGGCGATGCGCGCGCTGTGCCGCTGCCGCGACCATTGCTGGGGACCAGCGAGCCGCATTTCTCCTTTGCTGGCCTCAAAAGCGCGGTGGTGCGCGCGCATGAGAGCGGCAAATACCATGTCGATGACATCGCCGCCTCTTTTCAGCAGGCGGTGGTCGATTGTCTGGTCGATCGCACCAGGCGACAATTGGCGGGCCTGTCGGGGATCAGCGCGCTCGTCGTCGCGGGCGGTGTCGCGGCCAATCAGGCGGTGCGCGGGTCGCTGGTGACGCTCGCGGCGGCCCATGATCTGCGCTTCGTCGCGCCGCCCTTGTGGCTGTGTACCGATAATGCCGCGATGATCGGCTGGGCGGGGGCGGAACGCTTTGCCGCCGGGCTGACCGACCCGCTCGACGTCGCGGCGCGGCCGCGCTGGCCGCTCGACCCGGCGGCGGAGACGGTGCGCGGCGCGGGGGTGAAGGCGTGAGGACCGGCCAATGCGCATAGGGGTCATCGGTGGTGGCGCCTGGGGGACCGCGCTGGCGCAGGTCGCGGCGCATCGCGGCGAACCGGTGCTGCTCTGGGCGCGCGAGGGTGAGGTCGTCGCGGCGATCAATGCAACCCATGAAAATCCGCTATTCCTACCCGGCGTGCCGCTCAGCCATGACGTCACCGCGACCGGCAGCCTGGGGGCGCTCGCAGGATGCACGGCATTGCTCGTGGTGGTGCCCACCCAGCATGTCCGCGGCGTGCTGGCCGAGACGGCGGTTGGCGACACGCCCTTGGTGCTGTGCGCCAAAGGGATCGAGGCGGGCACGCAGATGCTGATCGGCGAGGTCGCGTCGCAGGTGCATCCGCGCGCGCCGATCGCGGTGCTTTCGGGGCCGACCTTCGCGCACGAGGTGGCGGCAGGACTGCCGACCGCGGTGACGCTCGCCTGCGCCGATGCGGCGCTTGGCGCGCGGCTCGCCGAGCGGCTCGCCGGGCCCGCGCTCAGGCCCTATTTGTCGAGCGACGTCGTCGGCGCCGAGATTGGCGGGGCGGTGAAAAACGTCCTCGCGATCGCGTGCGGCGTGGTCGAGGGCGCTGGCCTGGGGCAGAACGCTCGCGCCGCGCTGATCGCGCGCGGCTTTGCCGAGATGACGCGGTTTGGTCTGGCGCGCGGGGGCCGGGCCGAGACGCTGACCGGGCTATCGGGGCTCGGAGATCTGGTGCTGACCTGTTCGTCGACCAGTTCGCGCAATTTTTCGCTTGGGGTGGGGCTCGGGCAGGGCATGGCGGCGGGCGATCTGCTCGCCAATAAGTTGAGCGTCGCGGAAGGGGCGTTCACCGCGCCGGTGCTGCAGGCCGCCGCGCGGGCGGCGGGGGTCGACATGCCGGTGGTCGATGCGGTCTGCGCGCTGCTCGAGGGTGCGCCAGTGGGCGAGGTGGTCGGCGCGCTGCTGGCAAGGCCGCTGCGGGCGGAGAACGGGGTCTAGCCCTCTCCTCGAGGGCGGGCTAGGTCCGGGCAGGACAGTTTGCGCCCCGTTCAAAAATCGATCGCGATACCCTTCAACTCCCAGTCGCCGTAGCGCACCGGATTGAGGCCCAGCGGGTCGTCACCTTCCTTTTCGACCGGCACGGCTTCGGGCTCGGGGACCGGCGGGTTCCTGGAAAGATACTCGGGTGGCTTCACATGCGGCGGGCGCTGGCCCATGGCGGGTCTCCCATTAGCTTTGCCTGAAATCGGGCCTGACAGGAGCCTTTGCAAGTGCGTCCGCCGAAATCGTCCGCCCAACCCGCCGAAAGCGCGCCTGGGGTGCCGGTCCGCCGGGCCGCGCTGCGCGTGCTCGATGCGGTGATCCGGCGGGGGACACCACTCGAACAGGCCTTGGGGCCGGCCTCGCGCGAGATTTCGCGCGGCGACGACCGCGCGCTCGTCCACGCGATCGCGGCGG
Organism: Sphingomonas sp. 28-62-20; assembly: GCF_002281505.1. Taxonomy (NCBI): domain Bacteria; kingdom Pseudomonadati; phylum Pseudomonadota; class Alphaproteobacteria; order Sphingomonadales; family Sphingomonadaceae; genus Sphingomonas; species Sphingomonas sp. 28-62-20. The sequence continues at coordinate 98,672 of NZ_NCGH01000001.1, read as the reverse complement.
AGACGCTGCGACGGATGGGCGACCTCGATGCGCTGATCGACTCCGCGACGCAGCGCGCGCTGCCCGATGATGCCAAGGCGCGGATGGCGCTCAGGATCGCGCTCGTTCAGGCGCTCGCGCTGGGCACGCCCGCGCATGCGGCGATCTCGACGGTGCTGCCGCTGGTCGATGGTGGCCCGCGCAAGCTGGTGCACGGCGTGTTCGGGACGCTGATGCGCGGCAATGCCGTGCTCCCGGAACATCCCTCGCTCCCGGTGCCGGTCGCGCTGCGCTGGCAGGCGGCCTGGGGCGACGCCATGGTCGCCGCCGCCGCGCGCGCGCTGGCAGTGCCGCCGGCGCTCGATATCACGCTCGCCGATCCCGCGCAGACCGACGATCTCGCCGCGCGCATGAACGGCGTCAGCCTCATGCCGGGCCATCTCCGCCTGGCCGAGCACGCCGCGATCCCCGATATGGAGGGGTTCGGCGAGGGCAGCTGGTGGGTGCAGGACCTCGCCGCCTCGCTGCCCGCGCGGCTGATCGGGCGGGGCGAGGGGCATGTAATCGATCTGTGCGCCGCGCCGGGGGGCAAGACGCTGCAACTCGCGGCCAGCGGCTGGAAGGTGACGGCGGTCGACAATAATGAAAGTCGTCTGGCGCGACTTCGCGACAATCTCCAGCGGACGCAGCTTCAGGCCAATATCATCACCGCCGATGTGCTCAAATGGGCGCCGCAAGCCCCCGCCGATGCGGTGCTGCTCGACGCGCCGTGCAGCGCGACCGGGATTTTCCGGCGTCACCCCGATGTGCTCCACCGGGTGTTGCCCTCGCAAATCGCCGAGATGGCAACGCTCCAGGCGCAGTTGCTGGCGCGCGCAGCCGATTGGGTGCGGCCGGGCGGGTTGCTGATCTATGCGGTCTGCTCGCTCGAGCCCGCCGAGGGCGAGGGGCAGCTCGAGGCATTCCTTGCCGCCCGCCCCGATTTCGCGATCGATTCGGTGCTGCCCGACGAATTGCCGGAGGGGATGCTCGCCCACCCGCATGGCTGGCTGCGGACGCTGCCGGGGATGCTCGCCGCCCGGGGGAGCGATCGGGGCGGTTGCGACGGGTTCTTCATCGTTCGGATGATGCGAACCGGCTAGGCGTCCCGGATAGGCAGAATTCCGGATGGCGACAATCTTGCGGGTCCGGCGCACTCTGCTACATCCGCCGGCATGCCGCACGCCGTTCGCATCGCGCCCTCGATCCTTTCCGCTGATTTCGCCTGCCTTGGGGAGGAAGTCCGCGCGATCGACGACGCCGGCGCGGACTGGATTCATATCGACGTCATGGACGGGCATTTCGTCCCCAATATCACGATCGGTCCGGCGGTGGTGAAGGCGCTGCGCCCGCACACCGCCAAGCCGTTCGACGTCCATCTGATGATTTCGCCGGTCGACGACTTCCTCGATGCCTTTGCCGAGGCCGGCGCCGACACCATCACCGTCCATCCCGAAGCCGGCCCGCATCTCCATCGCACCCTCCAGCGGATCAAGGCCCTCGGCAAGCGCGCGGGTGTCGTGCTCAATCCGGCCACCCCCGCCAAGATGCTCGATTATGTGCTCGAGGAGGTCGATCTGGTGCTCGTCATGAGCGTCAATCCCGGTTTCGGCGGACAAAGTTTCATCGCCTCGCAGCTCCGCAAGATCGAGGCGATCCGCAAGATGATCGACAAGTTCGGAAAAGCCATCGATCTCGAGGTCGATGGCGGAGTCGATGCGGCGATCGCGCGCCAATGCATCGCCGCGGGCGCCGATGCGCTGGTGGCGGGGACGGCGGCATTCCGGGGCGGGCGCGATCGTTATGCCGCCAACATCGCGGCGCTGCGGGCGGGATGATCGACGAGATCGACCGCGATCCCGCCACCGACGGGATTGCAGAGGGCAAGCGGCTGATCCGGCAGGGAGGCGACAAGGGCCTGTCGCTGTCCGAACGTGTGTCTGAGCGGCTCGATCGGCTCGCGTGGCGGATGCCGCTGCATGGCTTTCGGCTGAAGGGGCGCCATCCGCTCAAGCTGCTGGCGGTGCCCGACGATCCCTTTTTCGGGGATGCCCGGCGTGGTGCCGCGCTGCTCGAGGGCAATCTCAGCCTGCGCGGGGAGACCCGGCCGATCAACGCGCTCGGGCTCGCCAAGCCCGATTTCTCGCGCGGCTTTGCCGAGCATCTCCACAGCTTTGCCTGGCTGCGCGACCTATCGACCGTGGCGACGCGCGCACAGGCGGCGCCGATCGCCGAGGCGATCATGCGCGCCTGGCTCGAGGTCCATGCCGATGTCGTCGCCGAACCGGCGTGGTCGGCCGACCTTTGGGGCCGGCGGATCCTGTTCTGGACCGCGCACGCGCCGCTGATCCTGTCGAGCACCGATCTGGTCTATCGCTCGCGTGTGCTCAACACGATGGCGCGTGGCGCGCGTCATCTCGAGCGCAGCGTCGACAAGCTTAGCCCCGGCGCGCCGCGTGTCGCCGGCTGGTGCGGGGTGATCGCGGCCGGGCTGATGATCCCGGCGGGCGATCTGCGCCGGCGCGCGGGCGAGGCGGGGCTGGCGCGGGCGATCGGCATCACGGTGTTCGGCGATGGCGGCACGGTACAGCGCACCCCGATCGCCCAGCTCGACATCATCATGTTGTTGACGATGCTGCGCGAAACCTATGCCGCGCGGCGGATCGATCCCCCCGAGCTGATCGCCGAGACGCTCGCCCGGCTGGTGCCGGCGTTGCTCGGGGTCTGCCTCGGCGATCGCGGGCTGTCGAGCTGGCAGGGCGGTGGGCCGGTGCCGGCGAGCGTGATCGATCAGGTGATCGAGGCGACCGAGGTGCGTGCCCGCCCGCTGCGCCAGGCGCGCGAATGGGGCTATCAGCGGCTTGCGGGCGGCGACAGCGTGCTGGTCTTCGATGCCGCCCCGCCGCCGGTCGCGCGGCTGGTCGAGGGGGGCTGTGGATCGACCCTGGCGTTCGAACTTTCCGATGGCCCACACCGGTTGATCGTCAATTGTGGCGGGGCGCGCCGTATCGTCGCCCAGGTACCGGCGGCGCTCGCCGAGGGCTTGCGCACCACGGCGGCGCATTCGACGCTGATCGTCGGGGACAGCAACTCGACCGCGATCCATGCCGACGGCACGCTCGGGCGCGGCGTCGGCGAAGTCGAGCTGAGCCGTCAGGAGAGCGAGACGTCGAGCCGTATCGAGGCGAGCCACGACGGTTATGCCCGCCGATTCGGCTTCGTGCATCGCCGCCAGCTGGTGATGTCGAGCGACGGGCGCGACTTGCGTGGTGACGACATGCTGTTGCCGACCGGCAAGAAGCGCAAGCTTGCAACGACCGCCTTCGCCGTCCGCTTCCATCTAGGCCCGGGGGTGGAGGCATCGCCAACCGCCGACGGGCTCGCCGCACTGCTGCGGTTGCCGGGTGGCGGTATGTGGCAGTTCCGGTGCCGCGGCGGAACGCTGGCGATCGAGGACAGCCTTTGGGTCGACGCCGATGGCCGGCCGCAACCGACCCAGCAGCTGGTGATCGTCGGCGAGGCGCCGGCGGGGGGCGCCAATGTCAGCTGGGCCTTGAAGCGCGCGCGCTGAGGCGGCACAGGAGCGGCCTTTCCCGCTTCGGAGACCGAGATGACGACCGTCAAGATCACGCGCGCGCTGCTGTCGGTGTCCGACAAGACCGGCATCGTCGACCTCGGCCGCGGGCTCGCGGCGCAGGGCGTCGAGCTGGTGTCGACCGGCGGCACCGCCAGGGCGCTGCGCGATGCGGGGCTCGCGGTCCGCGATATCAGCGACCTCACCGGCTTTCCCGAGATGATGGACGGCCGCGTCAAGACGCTCCATCCCAAGGTGCATGGCGGCCTGCTCGCGGTCCGCGACGATCCGGCGCATGTCGCGGCGATGGCCGAACATGATATCGGCGCGATCGATCTGGTCGTCGTCAATCTCTATCCGTTTCTCGAAACGGTGATGAAGGGGGCGGAACGCCCCGAGATCATCGAGAACATCGATATCGGCGGCCCTTCGATGGTGCGATCGGCAGCAAAGAACCACGCCTTCGTCGCGATCGTCACCGATCCGGCCGATTATCCCCTCGTCGCCGGCGGCGCGACGACGCTCGAGGATCGTCAGCGGCTCGCCGCCAAGGCGTTCGCGGCGACCGCGACCTATGATGCGATGATCGCGAGCTGGTTCGGCTTCGCCGATCAGGGGCAGCAATTCCCGGCCACGCTGCCGTTCGTGCTCGAGCGCCCGGTGGCGCTTCGCTATGGCGAGAACCCGCACCAGCAGGCGGCATTTTATCACCATGCCGGCCCCGGCGTTCGCGGCATCGGCCAGGCGCGCCAGCTTCAGGGCAAGGAGCTGAGCTACAATAATTACAACGACGCCGATGCCGCGCTCGAGCTGATCAGCGAGTTCCGCGACGCCGCGCCGACCTGCGTGATCGTCAAGCATGCCAATCCCTGCGGCGTCGCCACTGCGCCGACGCTCGCGGCGGCCTATGCCGAAGCGTTCGCGTGCGACACGGTGTCGGCGTTCGGCGGGATTATCGCCGTCAACCGCCCGCTCGACGAAGCCACCGCGCGCGCGATCACCGGCATCTTCACCGAAGTCGTGATCGCCCCCGATGCCGATGCAGCGGCGATCGCGCTGTTCGCCGCCAAGAAGAATCTGCGGTTGTTGCTCACCGGCGCGCTCCCCGATCCGGCGCGCGGCGGGCTCAACGCCAAATCGATCACCGGCGGCTGGCTGGTGCAGAGGCGCGACGACGGCCGGATCACCGCCGACGCTCTTACCGTCGTGACCCGCCGCCAGCCGACCGCGCAGGAATTGCACGACTGCCTGTTCGCCTGGACGGTCGCCAAGCACGTCAAGTCCAACGCGATCGTCTATGCCAAGGACGGCGCGACGGCGGGGGTTGGTGCGGGGCAGATGAGCCGGCTCGAATCGGCGCGAATCGCGGCGTGGAAGGCGCGCGACGCCGCCGACAAGGCGGGTTGGCCGATCCCGCGCACGACCGGATCGGCGGTCGCGTCGGATGCCTTCTTTCCCTTTGCCGACGGTCTTCTGGCAGCGATCGAGGCCGGCGCGACGGCGGTGATCCAGCCCGGCGGATCGATCCGCGACGAAGAGGTGATCGCGGCGGCGGATGCCGCCGGGGTGGCGATGGTGTTTACCGGGATGCGCCACTTCCGGCACTGAGCCGCATCAGCGATTGGGGTCGGCGTCCGCAGCGCGGCCCTTGAAGCCCTGCGCGATGACATACCATTCGGACGAATCCTTGCGGCTCGCGGGCGGCTTGGCGTGTTTTACGGCGGTGAAATTGCGCTTCAGTTCGGCGACGAGATCGCTGTCGGCGCCGCCGGCGAGCACCTTGGCGACGAAGGCGCCGCCGGGCTGGAGTACGTCGCAGGCAAAGGCGGCGGCTTCCTCGACAAGGCCCATCGTCCGCAGATGATCGGTCTGCGGGTGGCCGACGGTGTTGGCGGCCATGTCCGACAGGACCAGATCGGGCGGCCCGTCGAGCGCGTCGGTGAGCAAGCCGGCAGCGCGCGGATCGGTGAAATCAAGCTGGAAGATGGTGACGCCGTCGATCGGATCGACCGGCAGCAGATCGATCCCGACGATCGCGGCGGCGGGGGTCAGCCGACGTACCACCTGGCTCCAGCCGCCGGGCGCGATGCCGAGATCGACGACGCGCCGCGCGCGCTTCAGCAGGGCGAAGCGCTCGTCGAGTTCGAGCAGTTTGTAGGCGGCGCGGCTGCGATAGCCCTCGGCCTTGGCCTTGCGGACATAGGGATCGTTGAGCTGGCGTTCGAGCCAGCGATTCGATTGCGGGGTCCGCCCGCGCGAGGTCCGCACCCGCACCCGCCCGCCCGATCCGCCGCGACTCATCGGCCGTCCTCGCGCATCAGCCGCCGCAGGATGCCCTCGCGGATGCCGCGATCGGCGACGCCGAGCCGCTCGGCGGGCCACAGATCGAGGATCGTCTCGAGAATCGCGCAGCCAGCCACCACCAGATCGGCGCGCTCATGGCCGATGCAGCGCAGTTGCGCACGTTCGTCGATCGACATGCCCGACAGATCGGCGCTGATTCGCCGCATCGCCGTCGCCGGGACGATCAGCCCGTCGACCGCCGCGCGATCATAGCGTTCAAGCCCGAGATGGACGCTCGCGAGCGTCGTCACGGTGCCGCTGGTGCCGAGCAGCCGCGGGCGGGCGACGTTCCTTGGCAGCCGTGCGGCAAAGCCGGCAAAGCTCTCCGCCACCAGCGCGCGCATCCGCGCATAGCTGGCGGCGCGATCGATCGCATCGCCGGCATGGCCGACGCTTTCGGTGAGCGAGACGACCCCCCAGGGCGCGCTGTGCCAGTCGAGCACGGTCGGCACCGGGGTGCGGGTGTCGACCAGCACCAGCTCGGTCGAGCCGCCGCCGATATCGAAGATCAGCGCGGGATCGTCGCCGGGCTCGATCAGGATATGGCAGCCGAGCACCGCCAGCCGCGCCTCCTCCTCGGCGGTGATGATGTCGAGCGCGATGCCGGTTTCGCGATAGGCGCGCTCGATGAATTCGGCACCGTTCGACGCGCGCCGGCACGCCTCGGTCGCGACCGAGCGTGACAGCAACACGTTGCGGCGGCGCAATTTATCGGCGCAGATCGCGAGCGCGGCGAGCGTGCGATCGATCGCGGCGTCGCTCAGCCGCCCGGTCGCGGCGAGCCCCTCGCCGAGCCGAACGATTCGCGAAAAGGCATCGACCACGGTGAATCCGCTCGCCGCCGGGCGGGCGATCAGCAGACGACAATTGTTGGTGCCAAGATCGAGCGCGGCGTAATGGCGCGCCTCGGGAAAGCGCGCCCGCGCGGGCTGGTTAGGTGCCGTTCGGGCCGGGCGGGTACCGGGCCGGTCCGGCATTCGGGCAGACTGATCCCCCATGCCGTCATTCACCATTATGTTTTCCGGCCCGGGGCTTATACCCCGTCCGGTGCTTGCTCCGGTGATAGCCGAGCGGGGCGCGGGCGGCAAGGTGGCCTTCCGTGATCGCCCTACGTTGACAGCGGCGCCCCCCCCGCCTATCCCGCCGCCGATATTGCCCCGTCGTCTAAAGGTAAGACTACGGACTCTGACTCCGTTAATTGAGGTTCGAATCCTCACGGGGCATCCATCGCCACATCGGCGCCACCAAAGGGGAAAAGTCGTGCATCGTTACGGCCCCCGGATTCGCCTGTTTGCGGCGGCCGCCTCGTCGGTGGCGGGCTTCGTCGACGCCGTCGGCTTCGTCGCGCTGGGCGGCTTCTTCGTTTCGTTCATGAGCGGCAACACCACCCGGCTCGGCGTCGGGCTTGCCTATCGGGGGCATGATGGGGCGATCGCGATTGCGCTGATCGCGATCTTCGTGATCGGGGTCGTGCTGGGGTCGCTGGTCGGGCACCGCGCGGGGGCGCGTCGCCAGCCGGCGGTGCTGCTGCTCGTTGCGCTGCTGCTCGCCGCGGCGGCGTTGCTCCACGGCGCGGGCTGGCACCGGCCGGGCTTCGTCGCGATGGCGCTGGCGATGGGCGCCGAAAATGCCGTGTTCGAGCGCGACGGCGAAATCCGGATCGGCCTCACCTACATGACCGGCACCCTCGTCAAGCTCGGCCAGCGGCTGGCAATGGCGCTGATGGGCGGCGACCGGTTCGGCTGGCTTCCCTATCTGGCCCAGTGGTCCGCGCTCGCCGCCGGCGCGGCGCTGGGAGCGCTTTCCTATCCGCTGCTCGGGCTCGCCGCCCTATGGCCGGCCGCGTTCGTCTGTGCCTGCCTCGCCGCGATCAGCACCCGGATCAGCGCCGACTGACGGCGCCAGCGCGGTGAGCGCTGCGATCAGGCGGGGATCGTCGGCGGGATCGATCGGCGCCTTGAACACGCCGCGCATCTTGTCGATCTCGGCCTGCCATTTGGCGGCGTCGAGTGGCGGCTGGACGGTGATCATCTCGGCCGAGTGACAGCCGGTGCAGTTCTGGGTGACGATCGCGGCGCCGGCGGGCAGCGAGGTCGCGTCGTCGGGCAGGGTGATCGATGCCGAGCGGAAGGCGAAATCGGCGGGCACCGAAAGCTTGCGCTCGGTCGGTGCGGATTGCCCGCAGCTGCCGATCAGCACGGCGAAGGGCAGGAGCAGCGCTGTCCGGGTCATGCCGCGCGCACCCGGATCGTCTCGATCGGGCTGTACATATAGCCGCCGCCGTTCCAGATCGGACCGGGCAGCTGGGTCTGGCCGTCGCTGGCGGTGCAGCGCACGCCGATGACATGCTCGCCGCGTGGCAGCGGCCCCAGGTCGAGCCGCCAGGCGCGAAAGCTGTACTTGCCCTCGTCGCGATCGAGTCGCGCCGTCTGCCAGCTGCGACCGCTGTCCCTGGTCAGCTCGACCCGGGCGACGCCGCTCGCACCGCCTAGCGCGATTCCGCGCAGCGCGAGGGGCGCGCCGGCGGCGAGCGTCGACCCGTCGCGGCGGTTCGTGATGAACGAGCGCGGCACCATCGTGCTGATCGGCACGGTGGGGAAGTCCTTGTCGCCGGGCGCCACGCTCGCGCGCGGGGTCGCCGGAATTTGATAGGCCTTGGCCATCCAGAAATTGTCGTCGGGGGCACTCAGCACCTCGATCCGGTCGAGCGCCTTGACCCAATAGGTCGAATACCAGCCCGGCACGACGAGCCGGATCGGAAAGCCGTTGAGCATCGGCAGCGCCTCGCCGTTCATCGCAAAGGCGATCATCACCTCGCCGTCGCGGGCATGATCGACCGCCAGCGACTTGGCGAACCACGGTGCGCCCTCGATCGGCGGGCGATCGAGCCCGGCAAAGCGCACCGCGCTCGCGCCCGGGGCGATCCCGGCGCGGTCGAGCACGTCCTTGAGGCGCACGCCGGTCCAGCGGGCGTTGCCCATCGCGCCGTGGCCCCATTGGCCGCCGGGAACGCGCGGCGAAAAATGGCCGCGCGAGTTGCCCGAGCACTGGTTGACCGCGGCGATCTCGACGCGCGGCAGCTTGAGCAGCTCGCCAAGCGTCAGCGCGAGCGGCTGGCGGACGGCGCCGCTGATCTTGAGCCGGAACGCGGCGACATCGACAGAAAGCGGGATATCGGCATAATGCCAGCGGACGAAGAAGCGGTCATTGGGGGTGAAGACACCGCGATCGCCGACATCGAACACCTCGAATGGGGTTTCGAGCAACGGCCCCCGGCTGCGCTGGCGCAGCATCGCGGCCTTTTCGGGAAAATTGTCGACGAGGGGAAGCCGACCGCCGCCGCCCTTGAACCCCAGATCGACCAGTTGCTGTGCCCAGAGCGGCGACGACAATGCGGCCCCGCCAAGTGCGCCAAGCGCGGCGCGGCGGCCGATGTCAGCCATTGGCGGCCACCAGCGGCGCGAAGCGCGCGACCTGACGCCCGACCAGCGCGAGCTGATCGACCACCACCGGGTCGCTTGCGCCGCCCTCGTCGTCGAACTTGGTGATCTGGGTGTTGATCGCCGCTGCAAAGGGCGTCGGCCAGCCGCGCAGGGCGTGGACGATCGAGCGCAGGGCCGCGATGGTGCTGCCAGTCGCCTGCCAACCATAGGCCGTGGCGATCAGCCCGACCGGCATGTCGGCGAGATAGGGCCGCGAATCGCCTGCCGTTTCCTCGAGCAGATCGAGCGCGTTCTTGACGACCCCCGAAATGCTGCCGTGATAACCCGGGCTGGCGATGATCAGCGCCGATGCATCGCGCATCGTTTCGACGAAATCGCGCTCATAGGGTGTCCGCTCGGTCGCCTTGGGATTGTAGAGCGGCAGCCGGGCCATGTCCTCGCCGCCGAACAGCCGGGTGCGAAAGCCCTCCCGCGCGGCGCTGTCGAGCGCGATCCGCAATGCGCGCTCGGTCGAGGCGACGCCGCCGATCGTACCGCCGATGCCGACGACGAGCGGCCCGACGGCGAGCGCTGGGGTCGGGTCGGCGGGGGCAGCGGGCATGATCATCCTCAGGTCAGGAGGGCGTGGTCGATCGTCGGCAGCACGTGCCGTGCGAACAGATCCGCCTCGGCGGCATGGGGATAGCCCGAGAGGATGAACGCCTCAATGCCCATCGACCGATAATCGTCCAGCTTGGCGCGGACCTGATCGGGATCGCCGACGATCGCGGCGCCACAGCCCGACCGCGCGCGGCCGACGCCCGTCCACAGATTGGCCTCGGCATAGCCGTCATCGCCCGCGCCGTCGCGCAAGGCTGCCTGCGCGGCGACCCCGGCCGAGTGCGAATCGAGCGATTTGGCACGGATCGCGGCGCCCTGCGCAGCGTCGAGCTTCGACAGCAGCCGGTCGGCGGCGGCGCGCGCCTCGGCCTCGGTATCGCGGACGACGACATGTGCGCGGTAGCCGAACCGCAGCGCGCGGCCATGCGCGGCGGCACGCGCCTTCATGTCGGCGATGATCGCGGCGACCGCCTCGCGCTTGTCGGGCCACATCAGATAGACGTCGCAGCCCTTGGCCGCAGCCTCGCGCGCATCGGGGGAGAGGCCGCCGAAATAGAGCTGCGGCGCCTTGCCCGAGAGCGTGCCGATCCGCGGCGGATCGAGCTTGAGCTGCCAGAATTCGCCCTGATGATCGAGCGGCTCGCCGTTGAGCAGCGTCTTCAGGATCTGCATCGCCTCGGTCGTCCGGGCATAGCGCGGCGCCGAGGCGAGCGTCTCGCCGGGCATTTCGGACGAGATGATGTTGATCTTCAGCCGGCCATTGCCGGAGTTATCTTGGCCGAGCATCCGATCGATCGTCGCGATCTGGCGCGCGAGCTGAGGCGGCCAGCTTTCGCCGACGCGCACTGCCATCAGCAGCGCCAGCCGGCGGAGCATCGGCGCGATCGCGGCGGCAAAGGCGGTGGTGTCGATGCCGAGCGCATAGCCCGACGGGAGCAGGATATTGTCGAACCCGCCGGTTTCGGCCTGCATCACGATGTCGCGGCAATGTTCCCAGCTCGATCGGAGCATCGGATCGGGGGCGCCGAGAAATTCATAGTCATCGTCGCACAGTGCCGAGAACCAGCTGATTTCGCACGGGGGCAGCGTCGTCACGGCAATTTCTCCCCGCGCGAGGCGACCAGCACGTCATACCAAAGCTGCCGCGTCCAGCGGCATTTATAGGCATCGGGGATTTCGGCGATCCGCGCGATATTCTGGGTGCCGACGATCGGGATGACGCGCGCCGGATGCGCCATGATCCAGCCATAGGCCGCTGCCGCGCGCGACACCCCGGCCTCGGTCGCGACGACGTCGAGCGCGTCACCGACGGCACGGGCGCGATCGTCGGCCGGCGCGCCGATCCTGCCGCCGCCGAGCGGCGACCAGGCGAGCACCGCGAGATCGGTTTCCATCGCCAGATCGAGCAGGCCGTTCTCGATGGGCCCGAGTTCGAGCGGGGAGAATTCGGGCTGGGTCGAGGCGAGCGGGACTGACAGGAACGCCGCCAGCGCGCGGTGCTGCGCCAGCGTATAGTTCGAGACACCGACCGCGCGAACCTTGCCCGAGGCGACCATGTCCTCGAGCGCGCGCGCCACTTCGTGGGGGTGGGCGAGGATGTCGGGGCGGTGGATCTGGTAGAGATCGACCGTCTCGACCGCCATCCGCCGCAGCGACGCTTCGAGCGCTGCGGTCAGGTAGCCAGCGCTCGAATCATAGGGTACCGGCGGGGTGATCCCGCCCTTGGTCGCCAGCACCATCCGGCCGCGCAGCTGCGGTGCCTCGGCCAGGATCTGGCCCAACAGACTCTCGGCATCGCCGAACCCGCCGAACCCGTCGAACCCGTAGATATCGGCGGTATCGAACAGCGTCACGCCGGCATCGAACACTGCCTCGATCAGCGCGCGCCCCCCCGCGACTCCGGCGTGACCAAAGCGCCACATGCCCCAGGCAATCGGGGAGACCAAAATTCCGCTCTTGCCCAAGGGCCGCGATTCGGGTGTATAAGTGATTTCAGACATCGCTGTCATATATAGAGGCGGGACGCGTGGGAGAGCAAGTACGATATGGTCTGGTTGGCACCGGGATGATGGGTGTCGAGCATATCAACAATCTCGCGATCACCCCCGGTGCGGTGGTGACCGCGATCGCCGATCCGACGCAAAGCTCGCTCGGCTGGGCCAAAACGGCGCTCAAGGATTGCACCGAAGGGGTCACCGCGTTCGACGACGCAGCGGCGCTGGCGGCATCCGGCCTGTGCGACGCGGTGATTGTCGCGAGCCCCAATTACACGCACCGCGAGGTGCTCGTCCCGCTGTTCGACGCCGGGCTGCACATTCTGTGCGAAAAGCCGCTGGCGACGACGATCGACGATGCCCGCTGGATCGCCGACCGCGCGCGCCAAAGCGACAAGGTGTTCTGGACCGCGATGGAATATCGCTACATGCCCCCTGCCGCCGAATTCATCGCCGACATCCATGCCGGCACGATCGGGCGGTTGCAGATGCTGTCGATCCGCGAGCATCGCTTCCCGTTCCTCGTCAAGGTCGGCGACTGGAACCGTTTCAGCCGCAATACCGGCGGGACGATGGTCGAGAAATGCTGCCATTTCTTCGATCTGATGCGGCTGATCACCCGGAGCGAAGCGGTGCGCGTCTATTGCTCGGGCGCGATGGACGTCAATCATCTCGACAAAGACTATGGCGGTGCGCGTCCCGACATCATCGACAACAGCTATACCACGGTCGATTTCGCCAACGGCGTCCGGGCGATGCTCGATCTGTCGATGTTCGCCGATGGCGCCGAGAACCAGGAGGAGATCACCGCGGTCGGCGATGCCGCGCGGCTCGACGTGTTCATTCCAGAGGGCGCGATCGTCCATTCGCCCCGGGTCGGTTTCAGAAACCCCAAACGGCCGAGCCGCCGCGTGATCGAGGTCGATGCGGCCGCGCTCGAGGCGGGCAGCCATCACGGATCGACCTTTTACGAGCATCAGCGCTTCAACGCCGCCGTTCGCGGCGCGGGCCCGGTCGAGGTGACCGCGCACGACGGCTTGATGGCGGTGGCGATCGGCGCGGCGGCCGAACTGAGCGCGCGCGAGAAGCGGGTGGTGACGATGGCCGAACTCGGCATCTGACCCCCGCGCATAAAAACTATCGACCGCAGAAGCACGCTTGAGCGTGCCACCGTCGGCTCGAATGTCTACCAGATTGATAGGATTAGGAGGAGGGATCATGACGAAGCATATCTTGATGACGGGCGCGGCAACGCTGGCGCTGATGATGGCCGCCCCGGCGATCGCCCAGAACGCGCCGACCCCCGCCGCCCCGGCGGCCGAGCCCGAGGCGAAGGAGCCCGGCGACATCATCGTCACCGCGCAGAAGCGCAGCGAGCGGCTGCAGGACGTGCCGGTCGCGGTCACCGTCGTGTCGGGCGATCTGCTCGGCAGCCAGGGCAAGGCCAGCCTCGAGGGCGCGCAATATCTGGTGCCGACGCTCAATTTCCTCAAATCGGGGACCACGCTCAACCAGTCGCTGTTCCTGCGCGGGGTCGGCACCGCGACCTTCTCGATCGCCGGCGAGCCCTCGGTCTCGACTGTGGTCGACGGCGTCGTCTACAGCCGCGCCGGCGAGGCGTTCAGCGAACTCGTCGACATCGACCAGCTCGAGGTGCTGCGCGGGCCGCAGGGCACCTTGTTCGGCAAGAACGCGTCGGCGGGCGTGATCAACATCACCTCGAAACGCCCGACGCGCGACTTCGGCGGCTATGCCGAACTCGGCTATTTCACCGACAACGAATATCGCGCGCGCGCCGCGATCAACGTGCCGCTCGGGGAGAATGTGCGTTCGCGCGTCACGGGATTCTATTCGAGCTACGACGGCAACATCCGCAACGTCACGCTCAACCGCCAGGTCAATGGCTGGGAACATTATGGCGCACGGCTCCAGGTCGAGGCCGATCCCACGCCCGATCTCGCATTGTCGTTCATCGCCGATTATCACCGCAACAAGGACAGTTGCTGCGCCGAGATCATCGCGACGCCGCCGATCAACGGCGCGACCGGGCTGCCGACGACCAATTTGTCGACCAGCGTGCTGCCGACCCCGCTCGGCGCCGCCACCCGCCAGGTCGTGCAAAACCTCGTCACCGCCACCGACGAGACCGGCTATGGCTTTTCGCTCCAGGCCGATGTCACGCTCGGCGGCCATACGCTGACCTCGATCACCGCCTATCGCAACTGGAAGAACACCGAGATCCGCGACGGCGACTGGCTGCCGCAATCCTATATCGGCTTCAACCAGCTCCATGATTTCGGGCCGCAGACGGGCGACACCTTCAGCCAGGAATTCCGGCTCGCCTCGCCCACCAAACAATTGATCACCTATGTCGTCGGCGCTTATTATTCGCGGGCCGCGTCCGAGCGCATCTTCACGCGCAACATCGAACGCTGCGCCTCGGCGGTGACCCCGGCGCCGACCGTCCTGACGCCGTGCACCAGTCCGCTCGCGGCGCCCCGCACCTTCCCGACCGGTACCGCCGATTTCGGCTCGGTCTTCGAAAACCTCGCCTTTTTCGGGCAGGGGGCGATCAACTTCACCGATCATTTCCGCTTCATCGGCGGCATCCGCTACACGCACGACAATCTCAGCGTGTTTCATTCGCGCGTGTCGCGCAATCTCGACACCGTCGGCGGGGTGCCGGTCGGCACGGCGGGGGTGAACCCCAATTTCGATCAGGGCGTCTTCGATTCGCCCGGTCTCAACGGCGTCGTTACCGCGTCGAACGGGGTGCCGTGGCGCGCGCGGACCAGCAGCGACAACATCTCGGGCAAGGCGGGGCTGCAGTTCGACGTCACCCGCAACACCACGGTCTACGGCACCTATTCGCGCGGCTACAAGGGCCCGGCGTACAACGTGTTCTACAACCTGTCGAAAAACGGCACCAACGTGATCGCGCCCGAAACCTCGAACGCGTACGAGATCGGCCTCAAGAACACGCTGCTCGACGGTCGGATGACGCTCAACATCGCCGGCTATTATGCGCAATATGACAATTTCCAGGCGAACAATCCCGATCTCGTCGCCGGAGTCGTCGTGACGCGCTTCACCAATGCCGGTCGGGTCTCGACGCGTGGGGTCGAGATCGACGCGAGCTACCGCCCGGTCGCCGATCTCAATATCGGGGGCGGGATCGCCTATACCGACGCGCATGTCGACCAGTTCAACGTCGCCCCCGGCGCGCCGGCGACGGCGATCGTGCCGCCCAACACGCCGCTCGGCTTTGCGCCGCTGTGGAAGGGCAATGTCAACATCGACTATCGCTACCGCTCGGGCGGGCCGATCGACGTCTTCGGCGGGCTGCAGGCGTCGTATCAGAGCTCGCAGCTGTCGCTGTTCACCCCGGATGCGGTCCAGCGCCGGCTCGGTACGATCCCGGCCTACGGCCTCGTCAATCTCAACATCGGCATCGCCGATCCCAAGGATCGGTACCGGCTGACCTTCCAGGTCCGCAATCTCGGCAACCAGAGCTTTGCCGCAGCGATCGCCAATGGTGGTCCCGGCGGCGCCTATCGCTACCAGATCCCGCGCGACGCCGATCGCTATTACGGGATCACCGGGCGCATCAACTTCTGATCGTTGCCCCCATGGCGATCAGTGGCCCGGCGGGAGCGATCCCGCCGGGCCTTTTTTGTGGCCGGTGCGATCAGTGCGCCATCGCCAGCCCGGCGCCGCGCTCGTCTTCGTCGACCGGCACGATCACTGGCACGAGCAGCTGGATGCACAGCAACGCGAGCAGATAGCTGCCCGAGCAGATCGCCAGCAACGGGCCATAGCCCCAGCCCTGCGACAGCGAATAGGCCGCGAGCTGGATCAGCAGGATCGACCACATATTGCCGCAGAAAGCGGCCATCCCGACTGCCGAGCCGACCACCCGCGCCGGAAACACATCGGTCGCAAAGCCGAACAAATTGGTCGAAAAGCCCTGATGCGCGAACAGCCCGAGCCCGAGCAGCAACGCCGCGCTCCACGGGCTCGACACCAGCAACACCAGGCTGACCGGCAGGATGAGTACCGCATAGAGCAGCAGGGTCGTCTTGCGCGCGCGGTTGACGCTCCACCCCATCGCCATCAGCCGCGTCGGCAGCCAGCCGCCGGTGAGCGCGCCCAATGCCGCGAAGACATAGACGAGCGCGACCGGCAGGCCGACGGTCCCCTGCGGCAGCCCGAACAGCCGGTGAAAGAGATCGGGCAGCCAGCTGAGCATGAAGAACCAGACCTGGTCCGACAGCACTTTGGCGAGTGCGAGCGCCAGCGTCTTGCGGTCGCGCAGCAGCGTCGTCCAGGCAATCGGTGCGGGCTGCTCGCCAGTGACCGCGACGGGTTTGACGCGGATCGCGAACCACATCGCCACCCAGACGAGCCCCAGCCCGCCCGCGACGAGAAATGCAGCGCGCCAGCCGAACGCGACGGCCAGCGCGGGGATCGCCAACGGCGTGACGATCGCGCCGATATTGGGGGCGGTGTTGCCCACGCCGAGCGCGATCGAGCGCTCCTGCTGGGTGAAATAGGTCGATGCCGATTTGACCGCCGCCGGGGTGCCGATCGATTCGGCGGCGCCGAGCACGACTCGCGCCGCGACGAAGCCGACCACGCCGGTGGCAATGGCATGGGCCATGCCGGCGAGGCTCCACACCGCGACGCCGATCGCAAAGCCAAGCCGGAGGCCGACCCGGTCGATGAACCAGCCGGTACCCAGAAAGGCGAGCGCGGCCGAGAACTGGAACGCCGAGACCATGTTGGCATAGTCCTGGTCCGACCAGTGATATTCGGCCTCGAGCGTGGGTTTGAGCAGCGCGAGGATCTGGCGATCGACATAGTTGAGCATGATCGCGAAAAACACCATCGCAACGATCACCCAGCGCGTCGCACCTTTTCCCGCGCCGCCATTGCCCGTCATCATTCGCTCTCCCCGACCCGTTTCAGATAACGTTGTCATATAGCCGATCGTTCGGCTAGTCCTTTGCGGCAAACGCGATACAAGGCGGGGCATGGCGACGACGCAAGCAAAACCGGAAAAGCGGCCTTTGCCGATGGCGGCAGACCTCTACGGCGATATCGAACCCTCGCCCCCATCGAGTTGGCGCGGCCTTTTGCCGGGGCTCGCGGTGGTCGCGGCGGGAACGGCCTCGGCGGGGTTCATTTCGGATCACTATGGCGCGCCGCTGACGCTGATGGCGCTGCTGATCGGGCTCGCGCTCAATTTCCTGAGCGCCGACGCGCGGCTGCACGACGGGCTAGCCTTTGCCTCACGCTCGCTGCTGCGCTGGGGGATCGTGCTCGTCGGGGTGCGCGTCACCTTCGGGCAGATCATGGCGCTGGGACCGGTCGCGCTGCTCTGCGTGGTGGCGATCGTCGCGCTGGTGATCGGCGTCGGCGTTCTCGCGGCGCGGCGCTTCGGCTTCGATAGTGCGTTCGGCGTGCTCGCCGGCGGCGCGGTCGCGATCTGCGGCGCCTCGGCGGCGCTCGCGCTCGCCACCACACTGGGAGAGAAGCGTGCGAGCCAGGCCCAGCTGACGATCGTCCTCGTCGGCATTTCGGCGATGAGCGCCGGCGCGATGGTCACCTATCCGATTCTCGCGCATGCGATGCGGCTGACCGATCTCAAGGCGGGCTTCATGCTCGGCGCCTCGATTCACGATGTCGCGCAGACCCTCGGCGCGGGCTACGCCTTTTCGCCGGGCGCGGGCGATATCGCCGCGATCGTCAAGCTCACCCGGGTCGCGTTGCTCGCGCCCGCGCTCGCGGTGGTGGCGCTGTTCTTCCCGCTCGATGGCGGACGCTCGAAGGGGCCGGGCGTGCCGTGGTTCGTGATCGGCTTTTTCGTCGTCGCGGGGGTGCATTCGCTCGGCGGGATTCCGGCGATCGTCGCGAGTGCCTCCGAAAAGCTCGCCACCGCCGCGCTCGCCGCCGCCGTCACGGCGACCGCGATCCGGTCCCCGATGCGGCAATTGCTCGAGGCGGGGCCGAAGCCGCTGCTGGTGATCGGGGTGGCGACGCTGGCGGCGCTGGGGCTGGCGGGGCTGGCGGCGGTGGTGCTGATCGGCTAGCCCGGTGGTCTGGCGAAGGATCGGCGCGGCGAGCGTCGCTGGCAAATGATGTACGCGTCATCGCGCGCTCGCCAGCGCTGCCGCACAGCAATGCCGGGCGACCGATGACATGACGATTCTCATCCCGATCCTTGGCGACCAGCTTTCGCACGGCCTCGCCTCCCTCCGCGATATCGCGCCCACCGACGCGGTCGTCCTGATGATGGAGGTAGCCGAAGAGACGGTCTATGTCCGTCATCACAAGCGCAAGATCACCCTCGTCCTGTCGGCCATGCGGCATTTCGCCGAGGAGCTGCGCGCTGCGGGTTGGTCGGTGGACTATGTCGCGCTCGACGATCCCGCCAATAGCGGCAGCTTCACCGGCGAGATCGCAAGCGCCGTCGCGCGCCACCGCCCGACGGCCATCCGCATCGTCGAGCCCGGCGAATGGCGGGTGAAAATGATGGTCGATTCATGGGCCGAGCAGTTCGGCCTGCAGGTCGAAATCCTTGCCGACGACCGGTTCCTCTGCGGTATCCTCGAATTCCAGACCTGGGCGCAGGCGCGCGAGACGCTGGTCATGGAATATTTCTACCGCGAGATGCGGCGCAAGACCGGCCTGCTGATGACCGCCGATGGCAAGCCCGAGGGGGGCGCCTGGAATCTCGACAAGCAAAACCGCGCCCCGCCGAAGCAAGGCCTCAACTATCCCGCGCCGCTGCACGTCGATCCCGATGCCATCACCGCGTCGGTGATGGCGCTGGTGGCTGAGCGTTTTGCCGACCATTTCGGTCGGCTCGAAGGATTTGGACTGCCGGTCACCGCGGCAGCGGCGCAGCTGGCACTCGATCACTTCGTGCGCAGCGCGCTGCCCGATTTCGGCACCTACCAGGATGCCATGGTGACCGGCCAGGACTGGCTGTTCCACAGCTGGCTGAGCCCGGCGCTCAATCTTGGCCTGTTGACGCCGCTCGACGTCGCCACTGCGGCCGCGCAAGCCTATGCGCGAGGTGACGCGCCGCTCAATGCGGTAGAGGGGTTCATTCGCCAGATCATCGGCTGGCGCGAATATGTTCGGGGCTATTATTGGCTGGAAATGCCCGAAGTCGCGGCCGCCAACGCGCTCGGCGCCGATCGGCCGCTGCCCGATTTCTACTGGACCGGCGCGACCGAGATGCGCTGTCTGGCGGAAGCCGTGCGGAACACGCGCGACCACGGCTATGCCCACCATATCCAGCGGCTGATGGTGCTGGGCAATTTCGCCATGCTGGCGGGGGTCCGCCCCCAGGACGTCGCGGACTGGTTCCTCGCCGTCTATGTCGATGCCTATGAATGGGTCGAACTGCCCAATGTGATCGGCATGAGCCAGCACGCCGATGGCGGTCGGCTGGCGACCAAGCCCTATGCCGGCGGCGGGGCGTACATCAACCGAATGTCCGATCATTGCCGCACGTGCCGCTATGACGTGCGCCAGAAGACCGGCGCCGATGCCTGTCCGTTCAACGCGCTCTATTGGGATTTTCTGGCGCGCCACGAAGCCGCATTTCGCAAGAACCGGCGGATGGCCAATATGTACGGCAGCTGGGACCGGATGACGCCCGCCCAGCGTGACGGATACCGGGCAAGCGCGGCCGCGTTTCTTGCCACGCTTGTCCCTGCCGCACCCGGTTGGGCGCGACAAGGTTTCGCCCAACCCTAACCCAGAAGTCGATGAGCTTACCTTGATCCGATCGGTTCGAAGTTCGGGAACATGCCATAATCGTCGTGCAGCGTGTCTCGACTTCGCTCGACACGAACGGATGGGGGTTGATCCAGCCAAAAGTCATCCTGCTTTAGCGTCGCGCCACCCCCGTCGACTCCCTGACGACCAGTTCGTGCGCGATCTCGCGCCGCTCGGGCGCGCCCCCCGCCTCGCTCAGCAACAGATCGGCTGCGGCATGCGCCATTTCGCGCGTGGGTTGGCGGATCGTGGTAAGCGGAGGCCAGACGTAGCGCGCGAGCGCGGTGTCGTCGAAGCCGGCGACCGAGAGATCGCTCGGCACGCTGCGCCCCAGCCGGTGCGCCACGGTGAGCACACCGGCGGCCATATCATCGCTCGCGGCGAAGATCGCGGTTGGCGGGGCGGGCAGTGCCAGCAGTACCTCGGCCTCGCGCGCGCCCGACGCGAAATCATAATTGCCGCTGCGAATGAGATGCGTGTCGATCGCGATGCCGGCGGCGCGCAATGCATCGAGATACCCCTCGGTCCGCTGCGCGCTGGTCGCAAAGCCAGGATCGCCGGCGATGAAGCCGATCCGCCGGTGGCCGAGCCCGAGCAAATGGCGCGTCATCGTCGCTGCAGCCGCGCGATTGTCGATGAAGGTCGACGGCGACAGATCAACCTGCATTCCCGGCGACACGCGCACGAAGGGCACCCCGCGCCGCGCGAGCAGCTCGAGCACGGCAGGGTGATCGGTGACCGGCGGGGTCAGGATCAGCCCGTCGATTTGGGTCGCCTCAACGAGGCTCTCGATCTCGTCGAGCAGCCGATCCGAGCCGCGATCATAGGGCTGGGCGATCATCCGCACGCCCGCCGCCTCGCAGCGATCGCGGATGCCCGATTGCATCTCATAGACATAATAGGGCGAGGGATTGTCGCAGATCAGCGCGATCTGGAACGACCGCCGACCGGCGAGCGAGCGCGCGGCGACATTGGGGCGAAAATTGAGCCGCGCGACCACCTCGGCGACTTTCGCACGGGTAGCGGCCCCGACATATTTCTCGTTGTTGAGCACGCGCGAGACGGTCTTGATCGACACGCCGGCCTCGCGCGAGACGTCCTTGATGGTAACCCGCAAGCCGATGCCCCTGTTTCGTGCGCCCGCCGGAACTGCTACGTCGATGTGCATGACCAGCGCGCGCGCGTCCACTGCCCAAATCGTCCGGCATTGCCTTTGCTGTATTGTTGAGATAATACAGTGGCTGGATTCCTGTCGGGCGGATCGAAGCTATGCGTTCAGGACCGTTTGATCGGCGCCCCGGCGGATTTGCGCCGCGCGAGGCCGACGATCCGCTCGAACTGACCGGGGGCTTGCCACCCCCCGATGGCCATCGGCGGCGGTACCCCGATGAAGCGGACGCCGACCAGCGTGGCTGGTACCACGGGGCCCGTGATCGTGACGATGACGCCTGGGACGACGAAGACCCGCCCGCGCCCGGCCCATATTCGAGCAATTTGCCGGTCGCGTGGCGCCCGAGCCGCTGGCGCTGGGTGGTGCGCGGACTTGCGGCGGTGGTGATGCTCGTGATGATCGCGATCGGCTGGCTGATCTTCACCGCGCCGCTGTCGAAATCGCTCGAACCGCTGACCCCGCCGAGTATCACCCTGCTCGCCGCCGATGGCACGCCGATCGCCCGGCGCGGCGCGACGATCGGCAAGCCGGTCGATGCAGCGACGCTGCCGCCGCACGTGACTCAGGCGTTTCTGGCGATCGAGGACCGGCGCTTCTTCAGCCATTGGGGGGTCGATCCGTGGGGAATCACCCGGGCGATGCTTCACAATCTGGCCGCCGGCGGGCTGCGCGAGGGCGGCAGCACGATCACCCAGCAACTCGCCAAGAACGCCTTTCTCGATTCGGATCGCACCGCCGGACGCAAATTGCGCGAGGCGCTGATCGCCTTCTGGCTCGAAGCCTGGCTGACCAAGAACGAGATCTTGTCGCGCTATCTGTCGAACGTCTATTTCGGCGACAATGTTTATGGCCTGAGCGCCGCTGCGAAACATTATTTCAGCACCACCCCCGATCGGCTGAGCATCGGCCAGGCGGCGATGCTCGCAGGGCTCGTCAAGGCGCCGTCGCGGCTGGCGCCGACCGGCAATCTTTCCGGCGCGCGGGCGCGCCAGGCGGTGGTGGTCGGGGCGATGGTGCGCGGCGGATTCCTCTCCAAGGCCGAGGCCGCCGATGTCTCGCCCGCGCGGCTGCGCCCCGATCGCGTAAGGCAGCTGCCCGATGGCACCTATTTCGCCGATTGGGTGCTGCCCGCCGCGCGCGACCAGGCCGGCGCGATCAGCACCGAGACACGGGTGACGACGACGCTCGACGCCCGGCTCCAGCGCGCCGCCGAACGCGCGGTGCGCCGCGCCGGCCTGAAGAAAGCACAGGTCGCGCTGGTCGCGATGCGCCCCGATGGTCGGATCGTCGCGATGGTCGGCGGTAAATCCTATGCCGACAGCCCGTTCAACCGGGCGACCCAGGCGCGCCGCCAGCCCGGATCGGCGTTCAAGCTGTTCGTCTATCTCGCCGCGCTGCGCAGCGGACTGACGCCCGACTCGATCGTCGACGATTCGCCGGTGACGGTCGGTAACTGGTCGCCCCGCAACAGCGACGGGCGTTATCGGGGCGCGATCACGCTGCGTGAGGCGTTCGCGCGATCGAGCAATGTCGCCGCGGCGCGGTTGACCCAGAAGGTCGGCGTCAGGAACGTCATTCGCGCGGCGCGCGATCTCGGGATCTCGACCGATCTGCCCAATGAAGCGACGATCGCGCTCGGTACCGCGAGCAGTTCGCTGCTCGAGCTGACCGCCGCTTATGCCGCGATCGCCGCCGATCGCTATCCGGTCCGCCCGCATGGCCTGACCGCCGAGCGCGAGCGCGGCTGGATCGAGGCGCTCGGCGATCGCGATCATCCGTTCGGCGAGCGCATCCATGACGAAATGCTCGACCTGCTCGCCGCGTCGGTCGAGACGGGGACCGGGCGGCAGGCGGCGCTGTCGATCGACAGCTATGGCAAGACGGGCACCAGCCAGGACAATCGCGATGCGCTGTTCATGGGATTTGCCGAGGATCTGGTCGTGGGGGTGTGGGTGGGCAATGACGATAATTCGCCCAATCCGGGGTTGTCGGGGGGCGGCATCCCGGCGCGAATCTGGCGCGATTTCATGGGCAGCGCGCTCGGCGTCGGGGCGGCGGTGCGCGCGCCGGCGGTCGATCCCGACGCGATC
This sequence comes from Sphingomonas sp. 28-62-20, assembly GCF_002281505.1. Lineage (NCBI taxonomy): Bacteria > Pseudomonadati > Pseudomonadota > Alphaproteobacteria > Sphingomonadales > Sphingomonadaceae > Sphingomonas > Sphingomonas sp. 28-62-20. The sequence goes on along the minus strand of NZ_NCGH01000001.1, from coordinate 75,648 downwards.
GATCAGCCGGAGGGCGTCGCGCCTGACGATCCCGGCGATGTCGGCGATTCGGGTGATCCGGGCGATACCGGCAGGGGCGACAATGGCGGGATCGGCATCGAAGGGTCACTCAGCGGTTTCGGCCTCGATCTCAAGCTCGGGCGCGACGGCACGCTTTCGGTCAATCGCGTCCCGCGCGAGCCGGGGCCGCCGCCGCCCGAGCCGCGCGACCGCCCGCCGCGCCCACCACAATGACCGTGCGCGCGGCTGGTTGACGTCGCGGCGCCGCGCCCGCAAGGGGCGAACATGCGCTTCTTTTCCGATAATGCCGCCCCCGCCTGCCCAGAGGTACTCGCGTCGCTGGCTGCCGCCAATGGCCTCGACACCGCCTATGATGGCGATGGCTGGAGCACGGCGCTCGACGAACGCGTTTCGGCGCTATTCGAAACCGAGGTGCGCGCCTTCTGGCTGCCTTCGGGAACTGCGGCCAATTGCCTTGCGCTCGCGGCGATGTGCCCGCCTTATGGTGGTATCGTCTGCCACCGGGACGCGCATATCCAGAATGACGAGGGTGGCGCGCCCGAATTCTTCACCCATGGCGCCAAATTGCTGCTCGCCGAGGGCGACGGCGCCAAGCTGACCCCCGGCAGCGTCACCGCGCTGCTCGATGGCATCGTCAACGACGTGCACCGGGTCCAGCCGCACGCGATCTCGATCACCAATGCGACCGAATATGGCCGCGTCTATACCCCCGGCGACGTCGCGGCGATCGGCGCCCTCGCCCGGGCGCGCGGACTGCATCTGCATATGGACGGCGCGCGCTTCGCCAATGCCGTCGTCCATCTCGGCTGCACCCCCGCCGAGCTCACCTGGCGCGCCGGGGTCGATGCGCTGAGCTTCGGCTTCATCAAGAATGGCGGGATGACCGCCGAGCTGCTCGTGTTCTTCGATACAGCGCTCGCCGAAGGGACACGCCAGCGTCGCAAGCGCGCAGGCATGCTCCTGTCGAAAGGGCGCTATCTCGCCGCGCAAATCCACGCGATGCTCGACGACGACGTCTGGCGGCGCAACGCGCGGATCGCCAATGCGGGCGCGGCGATGCTCGCCCGGGCCGCCGGCGATCGGCTGATCCATCCGGTCGAGGCGAACGAGGTGTTTTTGCGCGTCACCCCCGACGAGGCCGCGCGGTTGCGCGCCGCCGGTTTCGATTTCTACGATTGGGGGCCGGGCGAGGCGCGGCTGGTGATCTCGTGGAGCCAGGGCGAGGCCGAAATCGCGCCGCTCGCCGACGCGATCGCCGCCCTGTGCGCCCAATGAGCCACGCCTCGTGAGCTCTTCCCGGTGAGCGACGCTGCCGCCCCGCAATCGGCGCGGCTGGCGATCCTGATTCCGTTCGGGATCGTCACGCTGATCTGGGGATCGACCTGGCTCGTGATCCGCGACCAACTGGGGATCGTGCCGCCGAGCTGGTCGGTCGCTTATCGGTTCGCGATCGGTGGGGTGGTGATGCTTTGCTATGCGGTCGTCCGGGGCGAACGGGTGCGGCTCGACGCGCGCGGCTGGGGCTTTGCCGGCGCGATCGCGCTGTTTCAGTTCTTCGGCAATTTCAATCTGGTCTACCGCGCCGAGGCGCATATCACCTCGGGGCTGGTGGCGGTGGTGTTTGCGCTGTTGCTGATCCCCAATGCCGTGTTCGCGCGGCTCTTTCTGGGGCAACGGCTCGGGCGCCAGTTGCTGGTCGGCTCGGCGGTGGCGATGGCCGGGGTCGGGCTGTTGTTCGTCCATGAGGCGCGCGCCGATCCCAACGGCCCCGGCGAGACGCTGCTGGGGATCGGCATCACGATGCTGGCGGTGCTGTCGGCATCGGTCGCCAATATCCTTCAGGGCACCGAGACCGCGAAGCGCTACCCGATGATCCCGACGCTCGGCATCGCGATGCTGATCGGCGCGGGGCTCGACGCGCTCCTCGCCTGGCGGCTGAGCGGGCCGCCGGTGATCGAGCTGCGTCCCGCCTATCTGCTCGGTCTTCTCTATCTGGGGGTGATGGCGTCGGCGATCGCCTTCACGCTCTATTTCGGCATCCTGCGGGTGATCGGCGCGGCCAAGGCCGCCTATTCGAGCGTGATCATCCCGATCATCGCGATGCTGCTGTCGACGGTGTTCGAAGGCTATCGCTGGTCGTTGCTCGCGGCGGCGGGGGCGGCGCTGACGATGCTGGGGCTGGTGATCGCCCTGAGGGCGCGCAGACCGGCGCGATAATCGCGGTAGCGCGGCTGCCAGCCGAGCAGGCGCCTGGCCTTGCCGTTCGCAACGCGGCGGTTCTCGGCATAAAAGCCGCGCGCCATTGGCGATAGCCCGGCCTCGTCCATCGTCATCAGCGGCGGCGGGGATTGTCCGAGCAGCCGGCAGGCGAAATCGATCACGTCATTCTGGCTGCAGGGCGCATCGTCGCCGAGATTATACGCGCCCGGCGGTCCGGCGAACCCGGCGATCACCCCGCGCGCGATATCGTCGACATGGACGCGGCTGAACACCTGACCCGGCAGGTCGATCCGGTGGCCCCGCCCCCCGGCGACGCGGTCGAGCGCCGAGCGGCCCGGGCCATAGATCCCCGGCAGCCGAAACACCCGCGCCCCCAACGCAAGCCAGGCCTGATCGGCGGCGACGCGCTCGCCGCGCCGCCCGGCAAGCGGGCTCTGTTCGTCGACCCAGGCGCCGGCGACGTCGCCGTAGACGCCGGTCGACGAGAGATAGCCGAGCCACAGGCCGCGATCGCGCAGCGCCGCTCCGTAACGCAGCAGCACCGGATCGCTGCCAGCGTCGCCCGGCGGCACCGACGACAGAATGTGGGTCGCGCGCGCGATCGCGGCGAGCACGTCATCGGTCGCCTCGAACCGGAGCGTGCCGTTGTCGCCGCTGCGGCTGGTGCCGGTGACGCGCCAGCCCCGCGCTTTGAGACGCACGGCGATCCGCTGCGCCGAATAGCCGAGGCCGAAGATCAACAGGTCGCTCATGCTTGCCCTTTTCGGATCGACGCGATCGGCGTAGCATCGTCTAGACCGCGTGCCGGGTGTACGAATTCAGTGGCACACCAGACCGCCCAACCCTATCTGGCCCAGATGCTTGATGTAAATGCCGCCCTCGCCCAGCCCGTCGTCACGCGTCGCGACGCCTATCGCGCGCCCGACTGGCGGGTGCCCGCGATCGCGCTCGATGTCGATCTCGATGCCGCAGCGACTCGCGTACATGCGCGGCTGACGGTCGAGCGCAACGCGCCCGACGCCGGGCCGCTGCGGCTCGATGGCGGCGGCCAGCGCCCGGTGACGGTGCGCATCGACGGGACGCCGACCGATCGCTGGTCGATGGACGGCAACACGCTGGTCGTGCCGCTCGCCGGTGCCTGCCATGTCGTCGAGACCGAGGTCGTCCTTGCGCCCGATCGCAATACCCAGCTGATGGGGCTCTATGCCTCGGGCGGCCTGCTGTGCACCCAGTGCGAAGCCGAGGGCTTTCGTCGGATCACTTTCTTCCCCGATCGCCCCGACGTGCTATCGCGGTACCGGGTACGGATGGCCGCCGACAAGGCGCGCTATCCGGTGCTGCTCGCCAATGGCGATCCGGTCGGCTCGGGCGATCTCGAGGGCGGGCGGCACTGGGCCGAATGGCATGATCCGTTCCCCAAGCCCTGCTATCTTTTCGCGATGGTCGCCGGCGATCTCGTCGCCAATCGCGCGACTTTCACGACGATGTCGGGGCGCGAGGTGTCGCTCGGCATTTGGGTCCGCGCGCGCGATCTCGCCAAGACTGGCCATGCGCTCGAGGCGCTCAAGACCGCAATGGCGTGGGACGAACAGGTCTATGGCCGTGAATATGATCTCGATGTGTTCAACATCGTCGCGGTCGATGATTTCAATTTCGGGGCGATGGAGAACAAGGGCCTCAACATCTTCAACTCGCGCTACATCCTCGCCGATCCCGATACTGCGACCGATTATGATTTCGACGCCATCTCGGCGGTCGTCGCGCACGAATATTTTCATAACTGGTCGGGCAATCGCGTCACCTGCCGCGACTGGTTCCAGCTGAGCCTCAAGGAAGGCTTCACGGTTTTTCGCGACCAGAGCTTTTCGGCCGACCAGGGATCGGCGGCGGTCAAGCGGATCGAGGATGTCCGGGGCCTGCGCGCGGCGCAGTTTCCCGAGGACGCCGGTCCGCTGGCCCATCCGGTGCGCCCCGAAAGCTATATCGAGATTTCGAATTTCTATACCGCGACGATCTACAACAAGGGCGCCGAAGTCATCCGGATGATGGCGACGATCCTCAGGCCGACGCGGTTCCGGGCCGGGAGCGACCTGTATTTCGATCGGTTCGACGGCACGGCAGCGACCTGCGAGGATTTCGTAGCCTGCATGGAAGAGGGCGGCGGCGTCGATTTTACCCAGTTCCGGCTGTGGTACAGCCAGGCCGGCACCCCGCGGGTCACCGCAACGCTCAGCCAGACCCCGGGCAGCGACCGCGCCTTGCTCCAGCTAGCCCAGCAAATCCCCGCGACCCCGGGCCAGCCGACCAAGGCGCCGATGGTGCTGCCGATCCGGATCAAGCTGTTCGGCGCGCGCACCGGCCAGCCGATGGGCGACGAGCGGCTGGTGATGCTCACCGACGCCAGTGCGGAAATTGCTTTCGAGGGGCTGCCCGAACCGGCTTTGCTCTCGATCAATCGCCAGTTCTCGGCGCCGGTGATCATCGACACCAACCGTACCGCCGCCGATCTCGCGCTGCTCTCGGCGCATGACGATGATCCGTTCGCGCGCTACGAGGCGATGCAGCAGCTGATGCTCGACACGTTGGTCGAGAGCGTCACCCGGGGCCAGGCCGATCACGCCGCGGTGATCGCGGCGGTCGCGACGACGCTCGACAATCAGGCGCTCGACCGCGCCTTCGTCGCCGAAGCGGTGCTGCTGCCGTCGGACAGTTTCATCGGCGATCAGTTGGCCGTCGTCGATCCCGAGGCGATCTTTCGTGCGCGCGATTCGCTGCGGCGCGATCTCGGCAAGGCGCTCGAGCAGCAGTGGCGCGATGCCTATGCCCAGGCGCGCGCCGCCGGGCCGTTCGAATATTCGCCGGTCGCCAAGGGCCTGCGCCGGCTCAAATCGGTTGCGCTCGGCTATATCGCCGCCAGCGGCGCGGGCGATGCGCACGAGCTTGCCTTTCAGCAATTCGAAGCCGCCGACAACATGACCGATCGCCAGGGCGCGCTGACGACGCTCGTCAACGGCAATTCGAACACCCGGGTGGCGGCGCTCGACATCTTCTACAATCGCTATTCGGACAATGCGCTCGTGCTCGACAAATGGTTCTCGACCCAGGCGCTGTCGAGCCGCGAGGATACCCCCGAGATCGTGATGGAGCTCGCCCGCCACCGGGATTTCACGCTCGCCAACCCCAATCGCGCGCGCGCGCTGGTGGGGGCGTTCAGCGTCAACCAGCGCGCCTTCCATCTCGGCGACGGCATCGGCTATCGCTTCCTTGCCGATCAGCTGATCGCGCTCGACAAGCTCAACCCGCAGACCGCTGCCAAGCTGCTGCCGCCGCTCGGCCGCTGGAAGCGCTTCACCCCCGATCGCGCCGCGCAGATGCGCGCCGAACTCGAACGGATATTGGCAGCGCCGGGCGTGTCGAAGGACATGTTCGAGCAGGCGTCGCGCAGCCTCGAAGGCTGATCAGAACAGCCGGCCGCCGTTCGGCACCGGCGCGCTCGGGCCGATCAGGACGACCTTGCCGTCGCCATCGGGAAAGCCCAGCGTCAGCACCTCGGACACGAACGGGCCGATCTGGCGCGGCGGGAAATTGACGACGGCGGCGACCTGCGTGCCCGGCAGATCCGCCAGCGCATGTCGGTCGGTGATCTGCGCCGACGAGCGCTTGATCCCGATCACCGGCCCGAAATCGATCAGCAGCTTGTAGGCGGGCTTGCGCGCCTGCGGAAAAGGCAGCGCCTCGACGATCGTGCCGACCCGGATATCGACGCGCAGCCAATCATCGAAGGCGACCGTCGCGCTGGCCGCCGCCTCGGGATCGGGCACCAGATGCATCAGAAGTCGAAGTCCACATCGTCATAATGTTTGGGTGGCACGATCCCCGCCATCCGTTCGGAGAGCAAGGGGCGGAAGCTCGGACGGCTCTTGAAGCCGCGATACCAGCGTGCGGTCTGCTCATGCCCCTTCCAGTCGATCCCGCCGAGATAATCGGCGACCGAGATCTGCGCCGCCGCAGCAAGATCGGCGAGCCCCATCGTCGATCCGCCGAGCCAGGTGCGGTGATCGAGCAGGAAATCGGTGTAGTCGAGATGGCCGACGGCGGCCTTCATCGCCTCGCGCAGCGCCCTCGCATCGGGCGCGGCGCGGCTGACGATGCGTTTCTCCATGCGTTCGAGCAGCAGGGGGGCGGTGATGTCGCGGTAGAATTGGGTGTCGAACCACGCGACCAGCCGGCGCGTTTCGGCGCGGTTGGCGGCGGTACCGTTGATCATCGCCGCCTTGTCGACCGTTTCCTCGAAATATTCGCAGATCGCCATCGAATCGATCAGCAACAGCCCGCGCTCGGCCTCGGTCATCACCGGGGTCTGCCCGGCAGGATTCATGTCGAGAAATTCGTCGCGCCGAAGCCATGGCGATTCGGGCTTGAGATCATAGCCGACGCCCTTTTCGCCGAGCAACAGGCGGACCTTGCGCGAAAAGGGGCAGAGCGCGAACTGATGAAGATGCCACATGCCGGCGACTCTTAGCGCGCGGGCCCCGCGCGTAAAGCCGATCGGTCGTGAAATCCGGCGGATCGCCAAATCGACGCGATCGAATCCGCCCCGCGCCCCGGGAGGTCGTTCGGGGCGGCTATTCGGCGGCGACCAGTTCGACCCGGTCGTCGAGCGCGTGCGGCAGCCGGGTGAGCATCTCCTTGGGGACCACCTGCCAGAATTGCCCGGCGACGCGCGGCCATTCCTCGATCAGCATCGCCGACCATTTGCTGTCGGTCGCCTCGTGCTGCGCGCGAATCAGGTTGAACAGCACCGCTTCCCAATGCGCCGAGGCGAGCCGTTGCCAGACGATGCTGTCGGGATTGGCGCGACGCTCGAAGCTGCCGCCGGGATCATAGACGAAGGCCATGCCGCCGCTCATCCCGGCACCGAAATTGGCGCCGACCTCGCCGAGCACGACGGCGATGCCGCCGGTCATATATTCGCAGCCATTGGCGCCGCAGCCCTCGACGACGACGTGCGCGCCCGAATTGCGGACTGCGAAGCGCTCGCCCGCCTGGCCTGCGGCATAGAGCTGGCCCGAGGTCGCGCCGTAGAGCACCGTGTTGCCGATGATCGTGTTGGCCTGGCTCGCGAGCGTCGAGCTCACCACGGGGCGGACCGCGATAATGCCGCCCGACAGCCCCTTGCCGACATAGTCGTTGGCGTCGCCGAACACTTCGAGCGTGATCCCCTTGCACAGGAATGCGCCGAGCGATTGCCCCGCGGAGCCGCGCAGCCGGACGTGGACATGATCGTCGGCGAGCTTCGACATGCCGAAGGTGCGCGTCACCTCGCTCGACAGCCGGGTGCCGACCGCGCGGTGGGTGTTGCGGACCGAATAGGTGAGCTGCATCTTCTCGCCGCGCGAAAAAACCGCCGCCGCATCGCGGATCATCTGCGCGTCGAGGCTGTCGGGGACTTCGTTGCGCCCGCCCTTCAAGCTCGACCGGCGCTGATCGTCATCGGCATCGACCTTGGCGAGGATCGGGTTGAGATCGAGGTCGTCGAGGTGCTCGGCGCCGCGGCTGACCTGGCGGAGCAGTTCGGTGCGGCCGATGATTTCGTCGAGGCTGCGCACGCCGAGCCGTGCAAGGATGTCGCGCACCTCCTCGGCAATGAAGGTCATCAGGTTGATCACCTTTTCGGGCGACCCGCCGAATTTCGCGCGCAGCCGCTCGTCCTGGGTGCAGACGCCGACCGGGCAGGTGTTCGAATGGCACTGGCGGACCATGATGCAGCCCATCGCGACGAGCGAGAGCGTGCCGATGCCGAATTCCTCGGCGCCGAGGATCGCGGCGATGACGATGTCGCGTCCGGTGCGCAAGCCCCCGTCGGTCCGCAGCTTGATGCGGTGCCGCAGGCCGTTGAGGGTGAGCACCTGATTGACTTCGGAGAGCCCCATCTCCCAGGGGGTGCCGGCATATTTGATGCTCGTCTGCGGGCTCGCGCCGGTGCCGCCGACATTGCCCGAGATCAGGATGACATCGGCATGCGCCTTGGCGACGCCCGCCGCGACGGTGCCGATTCCCGCCGACGAGACGAGCTTGACGCAGACGCGCGCGACCGGATTGATCTGCTTGAGATCGTAGATCAGCTGGGCGAGATCCTCGATCGAATAGATGTCGTGGTGCGGCGGCGGGCTGATCAGCGAGACGCCCGGAGTCGCGTGGCGCAACTTGGCGATGAATTCGGTGACCTTGAACCCCGGCAACTGGCCGCCCTCGCCGGGCTTTGCGCCTTGCGCGACCTTGATCTCGATCTCGTCGCAGGCGTTGAGATATTCCGCCGTCACGCCGAAGCGCCCGCTGGCGATCTGCTTGATCACCGAATTGGCATTGTCGCCATTCTCATAGGGCGTGTAGCGCGACGAATCCTCGCCGCCCTCGCCCGAGACGGCCTTGGCGCCGATCCGGTTCATCGCGATCGCCAGCGTCTCGTGCGCCTCGGGGCTCAGCGCACCGAGCGACATGCCCGGCGTGATGAAGCGCTTCCTGATCTCGGTGATCGCCTCGACCTGATCGATCGCGACGCCCTCCGCCGGGAAATTGAACTGGAGCAGATCGCGCAGATAGACCGGCGGCAGATCGGCCACACCGCGCGAAAACTGCAGATAGGTCGAATAGCTGTCGGTCGCGACGGCGTTCTGCAGCAGATGCATCAGCGGCGCCGAATAGGCGTGGGTCTCGCTGCCCAGCCGCTGCCGATAGAAGCCGCCGATCGGTAGCGTCGTCACCGGGCCGTCGTAGGCAGCTTCGTGGCGCAGCATCGCGCTCAGATGGAGCGAGGCATAGCCCTCGCCCGATATCTTGGCGGGCATCCCGGGGAAAAGATCGTTGACGAGGCTGCGGCTGAGCCCGACCGCCTCGAAATTATAGCCGCCGCGATAGCTCGAGATCACCGCGATGCCCATTTTCGACATGATCTTGAGGATACCGTCCTCGATCGCGGTGCGGTGGCGCACGAGGCACTTATCGAGCGCGAGATCGCCGAACAGCCCGCGCGCATGGCGATCGGCGATCGCGGCTTCGGCGAGATAGGCGTTCACCGTCGTCGCGCCGACGCCGATCAACACCGCATAATAATGCGTATCGAGGCATTCGGCGGTGCGGATGTTGACGCTGGCATAGGAGCGCAGCCCCTTGCGGACGAGATGGGTATGGACCGCCGCGGCTGCGAGCACACCGGCGATGCCCACCCGATCGGGGCCGACCGCCTCGTCGGACAGGAACAGATCGGTCCGCCCCTCGCGCACCGCCTGTTCGGCCTGGGCGCGGATCCGCTGAATCGCCGCGCGCAGCGTTTCGGCGCCACCGCCCGTTTCGAAGGTGCAATCGATCTCGGCGGCGTGGGGCCCGAAATGCGCCTTGAGCCGGTCCCAGGCCGCACAGGTGAGTACCGGCGAATCGAGTACGAGCACGCGGCCCGGCGTCCCCGCCGGATCGAGGATGTTGGCGAGATTGCCGAACCGCGTCTTGAGCGTCATCACCTGGCGTTCGCGCAGCGGATCGATCGGCGGATTGGTGACCTGGCTGAAATTCTGGCGGAAAAACTGGCTGATCAGCCGGGCCTTGTCCGAAATCACCGCGAGCGGGGTATCGTCCCCCATCGAGCCGACCGCTTCCTTGCCGAGATCGACCAGCGGCGCGAGGATCAACTCCATGTCCTCGAGCGTCTGGCCGGCCGCGATCTGGCGCCGGATCAGTTCGGTGCGCTCATAGCGGCGCACCGGCTCGCCGGGCGGCACCGGGAGATCGTCGATCGTGAGGAAATCGCCGACCATCGCGGCATAGTCGACCTCGCCGGCGATCCGGTCCTTGACCTCGCGGTCGTTGAGCACCCGTCCCTCGTCGAGGTCGACCGCGATCATCTGGCCGGGGCCCAGCCGTCCCTTTTCGATGATCGTCGTCTCGGGAACGACGACCATGCCGCTTTCGGAACCGACGATCAGCAGCCCGTCATTGGTGCGGGTGTAGCGCAAGGGGCGCAGCGCATTGCGGTCCATCCCCGCAACCGCCCAGCGGCCATCGGTCATTGCCAGCGCGGCGGGGCCGTCCCACGGTTCCATCACGCTCGCGAGATATTCGTACATCGCCAGATGCGCCGCCGGCATCTCGGCATTTTCCTGCCAGGCCTCGGGCACCAGCATCAGCTTGGCGGTCGGCGCGTCGCGGCCCGACCGGCAAATCGCCTCGAAGGTCGCGTCGAGCGCGGCGGTGTCGCTCGCGCCGGCCGGAATCACCGGCTTGATGTCCTCCGAATGCTCGCCGAAGGCAAGGCTCGCCATCTTGATCTCGTGGCTGAGCATCCAGTTCTTGTTGCCGCGAATCGTGTTGATCTCGCCATTATGCGCAAGACAGCGGAACGGCTGCGCGAGCCACCATTGCGGAAAGGTGTTGGTCGAATAGCGCTGGTGGAAGATCGCAACGCGGCTCTCGAAGCGCGGGTCACGCAGATCGGGATAGAAGACCGACAGTGATTCGGCGAGGAAAAGCCCCTTGTAGATGATCGAGCGGCAGCTGAGCGAGCAGACGTAAAAGCCCTGGATCTGCGCCGCGATCACGCGCTTTTCGATCCGGCGGCGGACGAGATAGAGGTTTTTTTCGAATTCCGCCGCCGTCTGTTCGTCGGGCATTGGCCCGGCGATCATGATCTGCTCGATCTCGGGGCGCGTCGCCTGCGCCTTTTGCCCGATCACCGAGACGTCGACCGGCACCTGGCGCCAGCCGTAAATGGTATAGCCCTCCTCGATGATCGCGCTCTCGACGATCGTCCGGCACGCCTCCTGCGCACCGAGATCGGTCCGCGGGAGGAAGATCATCCCGACCGCGAGCCGATTGGGCATCGGCCGATGGCCCGACATCGCGATGGCATCATCGAAGAACGCGATCGGCAGATCGACATGGAGCCCGGCGCCGTCGCCGGTCTTGCCATCCGCATCCACCGCGCCACGGTGCCACACCGCCTTCAAGGCATCGATCGCCGACTGGACGACGCGGCGGCTGGGCTTGCCATCGGTCGCCGCGACAAGGCCGACACCGCACGCGTCGGATTCGAAGTCGGGGCGATACATGCCCTCGCGCGCGAGGCGCTCGCGTTGGTCCGACAGATTCATGGCTTGGTTCATGACTTGGCCTCATCGGCAGCGGGGTCGATGTGGTCGATCGTCTTCTGCATGGCCTCAATGCCAACTTCGCGCCCTGCATTGACGCCGATCGGATAGAGCCGCTGCTGGATTCCCGGGAGCGCCGTCAACGCTTTTTGCCCGAGCGGCGTCGCATAAAAATCGACGAGGCCTTTCAGTTCGTCGAGCGAGAAGCTGGCCGCATATTCCTTGGCGGTGGCTGAAATCAGGGCAGGATAGCGATCCTTGAAGCCCGTGAGTGCCGCCGACGCAAAGTAGCGCTTGGCCGCACCCAGTTGCTCGGCGTCGGCAAGCTTGTCGCGAAGCGATCCCGACACTCTGACATTGTCTTTGAGCGAATCGAACAGCTGCGTCGTCAGGAGCGGGATCAATTGCAGAAAGATCCGATCATATTGCGCCTCGATGTGGAGCGCCTCGATCAGTTTCGCGGCCATGGCAAGGCGCTCTGCCGATGGCGATTGGGGCGCCGTCTGGGCGGGCTGTTGTGCCTGACTTGCCGTCGGGAGCAGCAGGCACGCTGCCGAGATCAACAAGAGCCGCCTCACGCTGCCTGCCTCCCGCTCGCTGCCTTCACCTTGAGCCAGGCGTGCATCCGTTCGCTGACGTCGCGGGCGTCGCGGATCGCCCAGACGACGAGGCTCGCGCCGCGGACGATGTCGCCGGCCGCGAACACGCCGTCGAGATTGGTCATCATCGTCTTCACATCGGTGCGCACCGTGCCCCAGCGGGTGATGCCGAGGCCGGTCGCGCCGAACAGCACCGGCAGATCTTCGGGATCGAACCCGAGCGCCTTGATCACCAGATCGGCGGCGAGCGTGAAATCGCCGCCGGGATCGCGTTCGGGGGCGCGTCGCCCGCTCGAATCGGCCGCGCCGAGCCGCATCCGTGTCGCGCGGACGGTATCGACCGCGCCCTCGCCCGATCCGTCGAGGCTGGCCGGGGCGGCGAGCCATACGAACTCGACCCCCTCCTCCTCGGCATTGGCGACTTCGCGCTGGCTGCCGGGCATGTTGGCGCGATCGCGTCGATAGAGGCATTTGACCGAGGCAGCCCCCTGCCGGATGGCGGTGCGCACGCAATCCATCGCGGTATCGCCGCCGCCGATGACGACGACGTTCTTGCCGGCGGCATCGAGACGGCCGTCGTCATAATCAGGGACGCTATCGCCAAAGCCCTTGCGGTTCGAGGCGGTGAGATAGTCGAGCGCGGCGACCACGCCGGTCCGATCGGTGCCGGCCACGTCGATCGCGCGCGGCTTGTACACCCCGGTCGCGATCAGCACCGCGTCGTGGCGGCGGCGCAACTCGTCGAGGCTGGCATCGCGCCCGACTTCGAAATCCTGGTGGAACACGATCCCGCCGGCCGCGAGCCGCTCGATCCGGCGCATCACCACCGGCTTTTCGAGCTTGAAGCCCGGAATGCCATAGGTGAGCAGCCCGCCCGCGCGATCATGCCGGTCATAGACATGGACTTCATAGCCGAGCAGCCGCATATATTCTGCCGCCGACAGCCCCGCCGGGCCGGCGCCGATGATCCCCACCGATTGGCCGCGCGCGCGGCCCGGCACCAGCGGCTCGACCCAGCCATTGTCCCAGGCGGTGTCGGTGATGAATTTTTCGACGGCGCCGATCGTCACCGCGCCGTGCCCGGCCGCCTCGATCACGCAATTGCCCTCGCACAGCCGGTCCTGCGGGCAGATCCGCCCGCAGATCTCGGGCATCGTTGAGGTCGCGTTGCTGATTTCATAGGCCTCGCGCAGCCGCCCCTCGGCGGTCAGCCGCAGCCAATCGGGGATATGGTTTTGCAGCGGGCAATGCACCGAGCAATAGGGCACGCCGCATTGCGAGCAGCGCCCGGCCTGTTCCTCGCCATCGGGGAGCGCATAGCGATGGGCGATCTCGTGAAAATCCTCGGCGCGCAGTTCGGCGGCGCGCTTGGCCGGATAGGCCTGCGCGGTATCGACAAATTGCAGCATCACTTCGGTCGCCATGATGGTCCCTCCGCGCGCATCATTAGTGCAGCCCGGGAGCGGAGTCACGCAGTTTTGCTGCGTTAGGGAAGCTATAATGCCCTATATAGATCGAACAGACGCTAAGGGGCGTCATCGACACGCCGGCTAGCGACTACATGAGGCCGTAACGGCCCTATCTTGCCAGCAACCAGACAAGCGCGGCGCTGCCGACGACGATCCGGTACCACGCAAAAGGGGCAAAGCCGTGCTTGCCGACGATGCCCACGAACCAGCGCACCACGAGCAGAGCGACGATGAACGCGACAACGAAGCCGATCGCGATGCCGGTCACGCCGATGCTGTTGGCCGATTTGAGCGTATCGCCATGCTTGATGAGTTCGAGCACGCTGGCTCCGAGCATGGTCGGGATGGCGAGGAAGAAGCTGAACTCGGCCGCCGTCCGCCGCTCGACCCCGAGCGACAGCGCGCCGAGGATCGTCGCGCCCGAGCGGCTCACCCCCGGAATCATCGCAAGGCACTGGAGCAGCCCGATTCCGGCCGAGGTCTTCACCGAAATCGCGCTGACCCCGACCGTTTCGCCGGGCTTGGCGAGCCGCTCGATCACGAGGATCGCTACCCCGCCGACGACGAGGGCGATCGCCACGACGATCGGCTGGAGCAACAGCGCTTCGATCTGCTTGCGAAGCGCGAGCCCGATCACGACGGCCGGCATGAAGGCGATCAGCAGGTTACGGACGAAGCGCACCGAATTGGTGTCGCGCTTGAGCAGCCCGAGCATCACCGCCCAGAAGGTCCGCCAATAGAGCACCACCACCGCCAGAATCGCGCCGAGCTGGATGACGATGTTGAACAATTGCCAGCGGGCATCGTCATAGCCGAGCAGCGCCCCGGCGAGAATCAGATGTCCGGTCGAGGAGACGGGCAGGAATTCGGTCACGCCCTCGACGATGCCGAGCAGGATGATGCTGAGAAGATCGGTCACGAAGTACCCCCATCGCGGCCGCGGCCGCCCTATGATTCAGATCGGAAAGGTTGAACGGGCGATCAGGCCGCGTCGGTCGAGAAGCGCCCATGGGGCCGATAGCGCACCAGCCATTCCGGCGCGACGACGGCCAGCGGCGTCGGTTCCACCCCGAAGCCGGCGAGGCCGGCTTCGCCCGGCGCGAGTACGTTGTCGCTCTGCAGCATCAGCCACTGGTCCCAGGTGATCGGCGCGCCCGGCAGGAATCCCATCCGCGCGATCATCGCCCCGATCGAATCGGGCAGATCGATGATTCGCGGCGATCGATCGGTCGCCTCGGCGATCCAGCGGACCAGCGCGCCCATCGTGATGACGTCGGGGCCGCCCAGATCGTGGCGCTTGCCCGCGTAGCGCGCCGGCGCGGCCAGCGCCGCCGCCGTCGCTGCAGCGACGTCGCCGACATAGACCGGCTGGAACCGCGTCCCGGCGCGCAGCACCGGCACCACGGGCGTCGCCGCGATCATCGACGCGAACCGGTTGACGAACTGATCCTCGCGCCCGAACACGATCGAGGGGCGCAGGAGGATCGCGCCGGGATAAGCCTCAAGCACCGCCGCCTCGCCTTCGCCCTTCGAACGGCCATAGGCCGATGGCGAGTGCGGATCGGCGCCGATCGCCGACAGATGCACCAGCGCGCCGACCGCCGCCGATGCGGCCGCCGTCGCGACATGGCGTGCGCCGTCGACGTGGAACGCGGCGAAGTCGCCGGTCAATATACCGACCAGATTGATCACCGCGTCGGCGCCATCGACGGCGCGCGCGACGCTGTCGGGCTTGCGGATATCGGCAGCGACGAATTGCGTCTGGCCAAGCCCGCCGAGCGGCTTGAGATAGAGCGCCGCCTGTGGGTCGCGCTGGGCGATCCGCACCCGCGCACCCGCGCCGAGCAGCGCCTGCGCGATATACCGCCCGAGAAAACCGCCGCCGCCAAACAGCGTGACCAGCCTGTCCTTCATGATCCGCCTCATCCGCGTCACCGCGCCTGCATTATGCCCGCTCCATGCCGCCGCGCGTCTGAAACAGCAAGCACGCTGCCACCGGGCGGCGAGCATTATTGACAAGCCCTAGCCGGGTCCCCTAGAGCGCGCGGCCTACCTGATGAGGAAGTCTCTGGGGCCCGGATGGCGGAATTGGTAGACGCACCAGCTTCAGGTGCTGGCGCTCGCAAGGGCGTGGAGGTTCGAGTCCTCTTCCGGGCACCACATTCGTGAAATTCAACCCATCGAGACAATGCTTCCGCCTGCGCTTGCGTAAGACGGTCAGTAGCCGAACGCATTATTGATTTGCTGGAGAATGTTGCTCATAAGTTCTCGCCGTAGCAAGCAGCGAGGGGCGGCATGATTCAGGCTTCCGATGACGAGCGGCGACGCGCTTTTTCAACCCGGAGCCGTACATCCCCTCAACGCTCAGCGAGATTTATGATACGTTGGGATCGATGATCCTCGGCGCGCCGACCTTCATTGATGATTTAGGTGACTTTCCCGACCGCAACATCGACAGCGAATTCAACAAGCTCACGCAAGGATTCGGCCTCGTTCGCAAGAAGTTGGGCGAGGAACGCTATGGGCGATTGTTGGACTTGGCGGCGCGCGCAAAGGCGCTGTTTGCCGCCGATCAACAGGATACGAATGGCAAGGCCGATGAGGGATACGCGCTGCTGTTTGAAATCGAGCACGAGATACAAGCCGCTCGCCGCCCGGTCGCTTCGCACCCCCGTACTTGCGGGGGTGGCGGCTCATTTTGCCCTATTCGCGATCGATCCTTTGCAACGCCTCATCGCCGGTCGATGCTTGGTGACCGACCGGCGGCGCCGCGATTGCCCGGTCGAAAGCGGCACGATCGCGGCGAATTTTGCGTGCGACCGCGAGCAGATCGGCGCGACGCGCCCAGAGGCGCCGCCAAAGCCGTGGCGACACCAGGCCTTTCCCTAGCCGATCCGAAAACCGCCCGGCACCATGGTCGCTCAGCAGGCGCAGCGCAGGATGATCCTTGGTACCTGCCAGCACGCGGTACCGCCCGGCGACATCGAGCGTGTCGAACCCCCAGCGCCGGGTACAGGCGAACAACAGCATCGCGCCGGTCATCTCGAGATGGACGCACGCGGGCGCCGGATCGAACCCTGCCCGGCCAGCGCGCAGATCGATGGCGATCACGCAGGCCAAGTCGCGCAGCGCAACTACCAGCTTGGGCACGCGCCGGCGGTGCCACCAGGGCACGCGTGCGATCGTTGCAGCGTGCGCGTCGGCGGCGGCGCACAATGCTTCGGCATCGCAGAGGGGATCGGGCGGCGACAGCGCGGGCGGCGTCGCGGCGGCGGCATAGCGGGTCGCGGCATGGGGGGTGATCGCGCCTATCGCAGCGCTCCAGCGCTCGCCGGGCGACAGGCAGAAGGGCGTCACCCCGGTCGCAGCGGCGAACCGGTCGACCGCGCGATCGGCGGGGAGCGCATGCCGGTTGAGCCACGCATTGTCGGGGTGGCAGAAGCGGGCGTGGCTCGCGAACAGCAGCACCTCGGCCGGCGCCAGCGCCCGCCACGCGGCGATCGTGCGATCAAGCACTTTTGTGGCCGGGCGATCGGCCTCGGGCGGCTGCCAGCCGGCGATCGAGAATTGTGCCGCGATCAGGCGCGGTCGGCCGATTGCTCGTCGCAACCCCCGCAGCCGGGACGGCGACAGCTTGGCGTCATTGAGATTGACGATGACGTCATCGCCGATCCGCACCGCCAGCCCGCAATCGATCCGCCCCGCCGGCAGCGAGCGCAACGCCGCCGGGCCGAAGCGGTGCCAGCACCCCGGGCGCAGCTCGATCGCCGCGCCGAAGCCCAGCCTGCCGAGCTGGTCGATCACCGCGCGCGACGGATGCTCCTGGAAAAGCAAGGCGATCGCTGGCCCGCGCGCCGCGACGATCGCGCGCAGGCTCGGCCAGTGGAGGTGATCGGGATGCTCGTGCGATATCCAGACATGCGTCACCCGATCGACGAAATCGGCGAGCGGCAGCGCGGGCAGCGCGAGTTCCCAGGAATTGTCGAAGATGCGCCCGCCGAGCCACGGATCCGTCAACAGGCCGATCCCCGGCGCTTCGATCAGCAGTCCGGCATGGCCGATCATCGTCACCGAGAGGTTGGTCGTCCCGACGTTCATGGCGCTCGGCGCTCGAACAGCAGGGCGCGTGGTGCCATATATTCGGTGACTTTGCCGTCGTGGAGGAACGGCTCGATCGTGGCGGCGATGGCGCGTTCAAAGGCGGTGCGGCGCGCGCCGAGCGCTTGGGGCGTGGTGCCCGGGATCGAATGCAGCAGCCCGAGGACGTCGGCGACGGTCAGCGCGCGCTCGGCGCGGGTTTCGACCAGGATCGGCGGTGCAAAGCCATGCCCGGCAAACAGCGCCTCGGGCGGGCCGACATCGGGCAGCGTCGCGCGCGCGCCGTCGCTGGGATCAAAAGCGAGCACGACCTGTCGCACCGCGCGCCACCAGAGATTGCCCGGCGCGTCGCGGTGGGGGCTGGAGACGATCGCGACCCAGCCGCCGAGCCGAAGCACGGCGCCGAGCCGCGCGGCAATCGTTTCGGCGTCCATCCAGTGCAGCGCGCGCCCGATCGTCACCGCATCGAAGCGGCGGTCGAGGTGCACCAGATCTACGTCGCTCCCTACCGCATAATCATCGGCATGGCCGGGATCGAGCCGGCGGGCTTCGGCGATCATCGCGGGTTCGGGATCGAGCCCGGTGACGTGGCCGACGCACCCGGCAAAGGCGCGGGCAAGCGTGCCCGGGCCGCAACCGAGATCGAGTAACGCCGATTTCGGCGTCAGCCCGCAACGCGCGACGATCGCGTCGATCAGCGCGGGCGGATAGCCGGCGCGGTGGGCGTCGTAACTGGCGACGGCATCGCGGAACAGCCGGTCATGCGGGCCGGGGCCGATCATCGTGCGTCGCGCAGCGCGGCGAAAACCACCCAGTCGGCTTCGCGCGAGATGAAGCCCGCGCTTGCGGCGAGGGCCAGTGCGGCGGGGTTCCAGGGCTCGACGATCTCGCAGAGCATCGCCGCCCCCATCTCGGCACCAATGTCGCTCGCGGTGGCGATCAGCCTCCTGCCGATCCCCTGCCGGCGATGTCCGGGGGCGACGGCGACACCGAACAGCATCGCGACGCCGGCGTCGGTCAGCAGCGCAGGTACCGGCTGGACGCAGGCGACTGCGCCGAGCTGTCCGTCGGCGATCACGCCGATCGTGACGGTCCGCCCATCCTCGCCGCGCAATATCCAGGCCGGAACGGGCACGATCCCGGCTGCCCGCTGCAGCGCTTGCGCCGTCACCGCCCAGCCGCTGCCGAGCCGAACACAACGGTCCCCCGGCATAGGCGCCTCGATCCGGCGCGCGACCAGCGTCAACCGCTTGATGCCGCGCGCGCCGATCTGCGCCAGCCGGTCGAGCACGGCGTCGCGGTCGCCGATCCCCGTGCCGTGGAGCAGCACCCTCGACACCGCCCCGAGCCGCGCGGGCAACTGCGCCGCGCGGACCTGCAGCAGCCCAAGCGTCCGGCCCTGCGAATAGGCGTCGGGCTGGCGCGCCCAGCGGTCGCGATCCTCGAACAGGCACTGTTCGGTGCGGCAAAGCGCGGTGGCGGCCATGTCAGGGCGCCGGACTCTGGGGCGGTGACGGCGCCAAGGGCGCGGTATAGAGGCTGTCGGGATCGGCGATGGCCGCTGCCGTTCGCGCCAGCAAGGCGTCGGCATCGGCGCGGTCGATCGCCGCCGCAACCGCTTCGAGCAGCCCCCGAACATGCGTGAGGGCGGCGGGATCGGTCTTCAGCCCATATTTGCGCGCGGTCGTGCGCACCGCGAAATCGCTGGCGTGGCGGGCGCGGTACGCATCGTCGACGATCGAATCGATGCTGCGCTCGCGATAGGCGATCGGGCGTTCGGACCAGGCGCCGAGGCCAGCGTAAAGCGCCAAATAGCCGCGTCGCACGTCGCGATCGGCGAGCCGGGCGAGCGCGCGGCAAAGATCGCGGGTGCGGGCGCGGTCGAGCAAGGCGTCTCCCCAGAGGAGATCGAGCGCATATTCGAGGATGCTGTGGTTGAAATCGAGCCGCTGTTTCTTGTCCCATCGCGCGGGCAGCAGCGCATCGCTCCGCAACAGATCGCGCGCGGCGGCATCGGCGAAGAAACGCGGTGCCAGCGCGCTGGCGGTACGCATCCGCCGATAGGCCCAGCCGCATTTGCGTTTCTCGGTGGTGGTGCGGTCGCCATAGTGGATCAGCCAGTCGGCGACGATGTGGCTGCGCAGCCGCCGGACGGTGGCGCGCAGCCGGGGCGGCGCGCGTTCGGGCTGCCAGCACGCGCGATACGCCCAGTCATGGCAGTGGAGGATGTTGGGCATCATCGTTTCGATCAGCTCCTCGCCGTAGAGCTCGTGCGCGGCATGGATGCCGCTCATCTCGGCGGCATAGAGATGGCCGATTATCTCCATGGCGCACCGGCGCGGCTCATGCCGGCAGCCCCTGAGCGGCGCGCCAGCCGGGGTGATAGATCGTGCTGAGATAGCTGCGCCCGCCATCGGGGAGGATCACGACGACGCGCTGCGGCGCCGGCATCGCCGCGAGCACGCGCTCGGTGGCCGCGAGGATCGTCCCCGCCGATCCGCCCGCGAACAGCCCCTCGGTGCGGATCAGCCGGTGGGCGGCGGCGATCGCGGCGGCATCGGGGACGGTCTCGACCTGGTCGATGATCGCCAGATCGGCGAGCGGCGGCACGAAATCGCCACCGATCCCCTCGATCAGATAGGGCGCGCCCGCCGCCGGCGCACCCCGATGGCACGAGGCGAGGATGCTGCCCTCGGGATCGGCCGCGACCAGCCGGGTCGCAGGGGACCGCGCCTTGAGATAGGCGCCCGCGCCGCACAAGGTACCCCCGGTGCCGATCCCGGCGACGAGCAGGTTGACGCGGCCCCCGGTCTGGCGCCAGATTTCGGGGCCGGTGGTCGTTTCGTGCGCGGTGCGGTTGGCCGGATTGGCGAATTGATCGGCGAACCACGCGCCGGGCGTCGCGGCGGCGATGCGTCGTGCGGTGGCGATGAAATGATCGCGGTGATCAGGCGGTACCGCATAGGGGCAGCGGACCACCTCGGCGCCGAACGCGGCCATCAGCTGGACCTTCTCGGCGCTCGCCTTGGTCGTCATCACCGCGATCAGCGGATGGCCAAGGGCGATCGCCGCCAGCGCAAGGCCGATTCCGGTATTGCCCGCGGTCGCCTCGACGATCGTGCCGCCCGGCGCCAACGCCCCGCTGGCGCGCGCCTCGGCGACCATCGCCCGCCCGATTCGGTCCTTGATCGAGCCGCCGGGGTTGAGAAACTCGCATTTGGCGAACACGCGGTGCGGCGATCCGGCGAAATAGCGTGCCAGTTCGATCATCGGCGTCTCACCGATCGCGTCGAGTGCCGAGGCGAACACGCCGCTCATTCGCCGACGATCCGGGCAAGCTCGGCATCGCCGATCGACCGCCGATACTCTTCGCCGAGCACCCCGAGCGCGTGGAGCCGCGCGGCGGCGGCGTCACGGGTGCGCGCTTCGAGCGCCCGTAGCGTCGTGCCCGCCTGGTCGGCGATCCAGCGGAGCAATTGGCGCCCTTCGCGGACATGACGCATCTCGTCGCTATAGATGAATGCGAAGGCGCGCGCGGTCATGCTATCCCCGCGTGCCGCCGCCGATTCG
The DNA here is from genome assembly GCF_002281505.1 of Sphingomonas sp. 28-62-20. Taxonomy (NCBI): domain Bacteria; kingdom Pseudomonadati; phylum Pseudomonadota; class Alphaproteobacteria; order Sphingomonadales; family Sphingomonadaceae; genus Sphingomonas; species Sphingomonas sp. 28-62-20. The sequence continues at coordinate 54,531 of NZ_NCGH01000001.1, read as the reverse complement.
GCGAACGCGCCGATCGCGCGGACCTGATGGATTTCGCCGAACAGATTGATCTGCATCAGCGCCAATTCGGGTGCGAGCGCGGCGCGGACGTCGATCCCGATCGTCCCGCACGGCACCGCAAACGGATCGAGCCCGAGCCGCGCGAGTTCGCGCTGGCCGATCGCGGCGTGGCGCGCCTCGTCCGACGCCATCCGCGCGAGCAATTCGAGATCGGCATCGGCGAGCCCTTCCGAATCGTAGATGATGTTGGCGAAAGTCTCGACGGCGTCGATCTCGTCGCGCTGGATGCGCAGCATGACGAGCTGGTCGATCGCATGGGGCGTGGTGGGCCGTAGCGGAAGAGGCAGGTCGTCGACCGCATAGCGCCGGGTGCCGCCGAAATTCGTCAGGCGCGGATCGCGTGCGCAGCGGGTCGCGCGGGGTGGTCGCGGGCCATGGCCGCCTTCTGGGGCGTCGAGCAGCGCGTCCAAGGCGGCGCAGGTGGCGCGGTCGGTCGGGGGCGCCCCGGCGCTCGCGACTGCGCCCCAGTCGTCCATTGCGTCGATCATCGCGTCGAGATCGGCGCGCAGTCGCCGCAGCACGCGGAGCGAAGGCGCATCGAGCAGCGCATCGGTCTCGTGCGCATAGCCGGCGGCGCGGTCGCGCAGCGCGGGGAGCAGCAGGCCATGGCTGCGGGCAACGAAGCCCGGCGTATCGGCGGGGGCGAACAGCCAGGCGATCAGGCGCCGATCGGCGCGGCGCTCGGGCACGGCGCGATGCTGCGCGACCGCCAGCTCGCCGAGCCGATCGCCGAGCGCGCGCGCTGCCGCCATCAGCTCATAGAGATGATGGGCGAGGTCGAGCTTGGCGTCGAAATCGGCCACCGCGATCAGTCGCCCCGCGATCGCCAGCCCCGCCGTGTGGACCAGATCGCGCAGCCGCGTCAGCCGATCGATCGCCTCGTCGATGCCAAAGCCTGAGGAAGCAGGGTCGCGCGACCTCATTGCGCCTCCTCCAACGCCGCAAGAAAGCCGTCGGCGATTGCATCGATCCGGGCTTCGGGCTCGATGCCGATCGACAGCCGCAGATAATCGGGCGCGTGGCGCTGGTTGAGATAATTGCCCTCGTAGCAGCGCGCGGTGGTCTGGCGCCAGCCGAAGCCCGCCCGGATCGCGACTGGCGTGCCCACCTCGCCGCAGCGGGCGACCCAGCCCTCGAGCAGCCGGCGGTGGCGAATCGCGCGCGATGCGCCATCGCCCGCTTCGGGCAGCTGGACATAGACCAGCGCGCCGTCGACCCGCCGGAACAGCGCGAGCGGGCGAGCGAGTCCCGCCGTGACCCGCGCGTGAAAGCGGCGAGCGTTGCGATCGTGCAGCGCCCATCGGGTCGCCAGTCCCTCGATCTCCCACTGCCGCAGATAGTTGAACAGCCGTTCCTGAAGCTGTTGGCCGTGGTTGCGCGCTTGCGCGCGACATCGCTCGATCGCCTCGGGCGCGCCGAGCAGCATTCCCGCGACGATCGTCTGGCTGAGATATTTGGCGGCGCTTTCGGCGGCCACCAGTCGTTCGGCGACGCCATGGCGGCGCGCGAGCGCGGCCCAGTCGCACCCTGCCGAGACGAGGCTGTTGTCGATCAGGATCAGCGTGGACCGGGCGGCGCCCAGCCACTGCCCGGGCGGGGGGCAGGAGCGACCGGCGGGGCCATTTTCGACGGTTTCGAGCAGGATGACCTTCGGGACTTCCGCCACCGCCCGCTGCCACGCGCATGCGTCGTCGAGATCGACCCGAACCACCGTGACCCCGTGCCCAACGACCTCGGCGAGCAGCGCGCTCGTCTCGAAATAGCCGTTCGTCCCGGTCAGCAGCGTATCGCCCGGGCCCAGCCCGGCGCTGCCGAGCGCGACCGCGATCGCCGACATCCCCGAATTGACGAGCAGGGCGGCGCCATGCCCGCGCTGCCCGGCGATGGCATGCTCGATCTGGCGGCGGCGGCCATGCTCATAAGTGTCCCAGAAGGTCGCGTCGCTCGCGCCCAGCCGCTGCGCCTCGGCATCGGCGAAAAACGCCGTCATCGAGGGATAGGCATGGGCATAGCGCGCACCGGCGTTGCGCGCGCTGCCAAACGCCTCGCCGAGCCGATCGATCGCCGCCCAGTGGCGCTCCCAGCCTGCCGCGAAATCCTGCGGCGCGGCGCCCGCGATCTCGTCCGCGAGCCGCCGCGCCGCGCGCGCCAGCGGCCGCGCGGCGGCGTTGGTGTTGGTGTTCGTCCAGCGTTCGATCTCTTCGGCCAGCCCTTCGGCGGCGCCGGACAGAAAGGCACGGTCGAGCGTCGCTTCGGCGCCGGTCGCGGCGAGGCGGGCTGCGGCGATCATGCGATCTGCGGATCGCCGACACGCGCGCGAATTCGGCTCATCATCGCGCCGATGTCGACCGGCTGATCGGGGACGAGCGCGTCCCAGCCGAACAGCGCGAGTTGGCTGGCATTGGCGACGATGCCGTCGAGCCCGAGCGCGCGGGCGTGATCGATCATCGCCGCGTCGAAATAGCCTGCCGCGAGGATCTCGGCGTCAGGCGCGGCGTCGCGCGCGGTCGCCACGAGCCGGGTGACCGCCGGATGCCGCATCTTCGCGCCCGCGGTTTCGCGCTGTTCGCCGAGCGTCAGGCTGGTCAGGTCGTTGAAGCCGATCGTCAGGCTCGCAAAGCCTGCGGCGACGAAATCGCCGGCGCCCAGCGTCGCCGCGGGGGTTTCGAGCATCACGCCGACCGGGCCTGCAAATCCCGCCGCGCGCACGATCGCCCGCACCCGGACGGCTTCGTCGCTGTCGCCGACAAACGGGATCACCAACGCGAGATTGGCGTGATCGGCGTGGACCGACGCGAGCATCGCCGCTTCTGCCTCGGCGCCCGCGGGGTAGCGCAGCGCGCGCCGGGCACCGCGCAAGCCGAGCATCGTCGTCTTTTCCTGGACGCGATGATCGACCCCGGGGAGGCCATTGAGCTCGCTGGTCTCGATATCGACCAGCCGGTAGCGGACCGGGTGCGGCGCGAAGAGCGTGCATAGCGCGGCGAGATAGGCCGATGCCAGCGCGTGCCAGTGCGGCTGGGTCACATAGGCTTTGGCCGCGCGGCACAGATATTCGCCGCGCACGAGGCCGACCCCGTCGAAATGGGCGCGGTGGCGGGCATCGAGCCGCTCGCCCGAACTGGCGATCATCAGCGCGAACGGCCGTGCCGGCGGAAGAGAGGGGTCGGCCATCGCCGTCACGCCGCGATCAGGCCCGGCGCGCGAACGAGGCGGCGGCAAGGGCGTCGAGCGCTTGCTCGAGCGCCGCCTGGCGCGCCGCGCCGGCCTCGGCCCAGTGCGCCACGAAAGCCGTAAGCGGGATGTCGCCCGCCCGGCACAGGCGAACCGCGAGATAATCGGCATACCAGTCGGGCGCGAGCGTCCGGCGGGCCTTGGCGAGCCGCCATTTCCAGCGATCGAGCGAGTCACCCGCGAGGAACAGCGCGGCATCGATCAGCAGATCTTGGAGATGGCAGAGCTTGAGGAATGCGTTTTCGGGGTCGCCGTCGTCGAGGCTGCGGCGAATCCCCTTCTGCGCCTCGCGCGCGAATTCGAGGTTGAGCTGGGCGTACCAGTGGCAGAAATGGCGATGCGAGAAGCTGCCCGCGACGGCGGCGAACCCCGCCGGATTATGGAGCGGCGCGCCGATCCGCAACCGGTGAAGGATGTCGAGCGCATCGGCGCGGTCCCAGCGGCCGATATAACGGAAATTGCGGTGGAGCGACTCGGCCGAGGCGGGATCGAGCGCGGTCATTGAGGCGGTCAGCGCGGTCACCGTCGCGAGCGGCCTCACCTCGACATCGAATTCGATCGCGCCGATCCGGACATAGAGAATGCCGAAGCCCTGCAGCCGCTGCTGGGTTTCGCGCTCGGGATCGAAGCGGTCGGCGAGGCCGGCAAAGCGGCGCTCGGAGGTCAGCCAGAAAATGTCGAGGTCCGACTCGGGGCCGCCGAGCCCGTCGGTGATCGAGCCGCTCGCATAGATGACGTCGTTCGGATCGGGATCGAGCGCGGCGATCAGGTCGTCGATCCGGATCCGCCGCGCGCGGGCGAAGCCGTCGATCAGTCGCAACCGTTCGGACTCGTCTGGCACGATCGCGCGCCTCCCCTCCATCGCTGGCCAAGCGTCTGGCCGATCGCGACAAGGCTAGGGCGAAGGCGGGCCGGCGGGCACGTCGATCCTCATCCGTTTCGGACACAGTGAAACTTTCTGGCGCGCCGGCGAGTCGCCTAGTCTCGTGCGCGATAAGGGCGGTGTCCGTTTGCGGCCCGCCCGAGCTGGCGGGGTGCGTGGGCTTGTACATAGTCGGCCATTGGGTGATCACCGAGCGCAGCGGCTGCGTCGATCGCGCGGCGATGCAGCGGGGGCTGGCGGCGTTGCTGCTGCCCGATATCGCGCGCTGCCACGAGCATGGCTATGCGCGGATCGCTCCTGCGCCGGACGCGCGCGCGCAGGGGGCTGGCGCGACGCCCGATCACCGGCTGTTCCAGTCGCACATCCTGGCGGACTGGTTCATCCATTTCGGGACGGGCAGCGCGCGCCGCCGGCAGGGCTGGGCCTATCGCCGGATGCTGCCCTTCGCCGCGCGCTATGCCGACTTTTTCGAAACGGCGACGCGGCTCGGGCTGCGGCGCGCCGGGCCTTTGCCCGATTCACCGCGCGGCTTTGCCCATACGATGGTCGAATATGCGATCGACACCCACCTTGCCGGGCAGCGCGATCTGTCGCTGAGCGTGGGCGAGGTCCAGCGCGCCGCGGCGGGGTTCGCCGTCCCGGCGATCTCGGCGATGCTGGCGGCGCTGGGGGTCGTCCATGATGCCGGCGCGCTGCCCGCCCGCGTCGCCGCCTATCGCGCCCGCGTCGCGCGCGCGCGCGATGTGCGTGCGTTCGCTTTCCGCGCCGGCGTCGCCAAGTTCGGGCTCGACGACCGCGACGATTCGGTCGACTATGTCGGTGAGTTTCTCGATACCGGGCTGCGGTCGCTGCGGTCGCAAGGCCTTGACGAGGCAATCGACGCCACCGCCGCGTTCGTCGCCGCCCGCCTCGACGCGCCGGCACCGGCGCTGACAGGATAAGGCCGGTGCTCGCCGCGATTCCGACCGGGCGCATCGATCCGTTCAGCGCGGAATCGCTCGCGCTCGCGCGCCAGCGCTTTGCGCGCGAGTTCATCGCGTGCGGGCAGGACCCGGCGGACGCGGCGGCGCTGGCCGACTGGCTGGCGGGCATCTGCCGCGACCGCGGCGCGGCGGGGTTTGACGCGCTCGGCACCCGGCTCGCGCAGACCGGCATCCGCCAGCAATGGAACGCCCGCCTCGATCACGCCCGCGCCGAGGCGCTCGCCGACTGGATCGCGCCGCAGCTCGCCGGCGGCGTGCTCGATCTGCTCGGCGGCAGCGGCGCGATCGCCGCAGCGCTGGCGCGGCGGGGCTGCGCGCCGGTGCTTGCCGTCGAGCGGCGCCAGCATATGGGCGCGTTTGCGGCGTTTCCCCGCACCCCGTTCGAGCAATTCCTGAAGAGCGCGCGCCCGGCAATGGCCGACAGCGTGCTGCTCTGCACCGTGCTCCACCACGAAGCCGATCCGGTCGCGCTGCTCGCCCGCGCCGCGTCGCTCGCGCGGCGACGGATCGTGATTGTCGAAAACTGCATCGATGCCGATCATCCGCGCGACTATCAGGAGTTCGTCGATCTGTTCTTCAATTTCTGCCTCAACCGCACCGGGCTGCCCGCCGGCAGCCAGCACCGCGCCGCCGATGGCTGGTGCCGGCTCGGTGCGGCCTGGGGCGACGCCCGGCTGATCGACTGCCGCGACGACATTCCCGGGATTCCGCTGTCGCATGCGCTGATCACGATCGACCTCGATCGCGCGCCGATGCCGCGCGCCGGCAATTGCCCGCCTGCGCGAATCGCCCGATAGCATGGTCGTTCGGGCGGTCTGCCCCTGGAAAGGTTGCCGATGGAAAGCCGATTGTCGCTGAGCGGAGAGCGGCTGAGCCGCGACCTCGCCGCCTGCTTTGCTGGCGTCGGATTGCTTCGCCCCGAATTCATTCTGCGCGATCTGGGGCAGACGATCGACGCTGCGCCCGCGCGTCGGGCGCTCGGCGATTATGTCGAGTCGGTCTGCTGTGCCAATGCCGGCCGGCCGGTCTGGTATCGGCTGACCGATCTGTGGAGCGACGAGACGCGTGCGCTCGCCGGGGGCCGTGCCGAGCCCGAGCACAATCCGATGCTCGGCGCGCGCGGCATCCGCCCGGGGCTCGCCGATCCCGCGCTGCTGCGGCGCGAGATCGGGCTGATCGGCGAGATCGCCGCGCGCCACGCCGATCTCCATCTGCTGGCGCCATTCTTGTCCGATGCGGATGAATTTGTCGCGCTGGCGGGCGTGGCGGCGGCGCTGCACTGGCCCAATCGGCTGGGCACGATGATCGAGACGCCGGCGGCGGTGCTCGATGCCGCGCGATTCATCGATGCCGGGGCGAGCAACCTGATGGTCGGTCTCAACGATCTGTCGTGCCTGCTGCTCGGGCGCGAGCGCGGGCCGCCCGAGATGAAGGAACATCGCGCGGTCGGCTGGTGCCTCGATCGCGTCGCCGCGGCGGCGCGCGGGCGCTGCGAATGGGGAGTCGCCGGCGCGCTTTCGGCAGCGACGATCGTGGCCGCCGAGGCGGCGGGCGCCGACTATGTCTCCGTTCATTATGCCGATGCCGCCCTGCTCGCCGGGATCGATCCGGCATTGCTGCCCGATGCCGGCCATGTCGGCGCGATCAAGGCTCGAAACCGCGCCGCCCGGGCGGCGTTTTCGGGCTGAGGGCCCGACGCAAGCCGGCGGCGGCGCGATCGGTGCATCAAGGCTTTGTCCCGCCGATTGCTTGGGCTATCGCTTCGCGATGCCTCATCTCTATCTCGTCGACGGCTCCGGCTACATCTTCCGCGCCTATCACCGGTTGCCGCCGCTCACCAACCAGCATGGCGAGCCGGTCGGCGCGGTCTATGGCTATACGACGATGCTGTGGAAGCTCGCCGACGAGCTCCACAAGGCCGATGGCCCGACCCACATGGCGGTGATTCTCGACAAGGGTAGCCATACCTTCCGCAACGAGCTTTACGATCAGTACAAGGCGCACCGGCCGCCCCCGCCCGAAGATCTGGTCCCGCAATTTCCGATGATTCGCGATGCGACGCGCGCCTTTTCGCTGCCGTGCATCGAGGAGGCGGGGCTCGAGGCCGACGACATCATCGCGAGCTATGCCAAGGCCGCGCTCGCCCAGGGGTGGGCGGTGACGATCGTCTCGTCCGACAAGGATCTGATGCAATTGATCGAGCCCGGGCTCGATCTGTACGACACGATGAACAACCGGCGGCTCGACGCCGATCATGTCGTCGAGAAGTTCGGGGTCGGTCCTGATCGGCTCGGCGACGTGCTCGCGCTGATGGGCGACACGGCCGATAACATCCCGGGCGTCACCGGAATCGGCCCCAAGACGGCGGCGAAGCTGATCCTCGAACATGGCGATCTCGAAGGCGTGCTCGCGGCGGCGCCGACGATGAAGCCGGGCAAGATGCGCGACAATCTGATCGAGCAGGCAGAGATGGCGCGGCTGAGCCGTGTGCTGGTGACGCTGAAGGACGATGTCCCGCTGCCCGATCCGCTCGATTCGCTTGCGTTACAGGGCATTCCCGACGCGCCGCTCCGCGTGTTCCTCGAGCATCACGGCTTCAAGTCGCTGCTCGCCAAATTGTCCGCCGTCGCCGATGCCCCGGTCGCCGCCGCGCGCACGGTCGAGCAGGAGGAAGACCCGCCGTGCAGGCATGACGAGTATGAAACCGTCGTCGACGAAAGCGCGCTCGATCGCTGGATCACCGTCGCGCGGCACCAGGGCTGGGTCGCGGTCGACACCGAGACGACCGGGCTCGATGCCACCCAGGCCGATCTGGTCGGGATCAGCCTCGCGCTCCATGCCAACCTCGCCTGCTATATCCCCGTCGCGCATGGCGGCACAGACATGTTCGCCGAAAAACCCGATCAGCTCGACAAGGCGGTCGTGATCGCGAAACTGAAGCCGCTGCTCGAAGACCCGGGCGTGCTCAAGATCGGGCATAACCTGAAATACGACATGATCATCCTAGGGCGGCTTGGCATCGATGTCGCGCCCTATGACGACACGATCCTGATGAGCTTCGATCTCGATGCCGGCCTGCACGGGCACGGCATGGACGAGCTCGCCGCGACGCATCTGTCGCACAGCTGCATCGCCTATAAGGAGGTGGTCGGCACCGGCAAGAACCAGCGCGGCTTCGGCGAAATCGACCTCAAGACTGCCACGCGATACGCCGCCGAGGATGCCGATGTGACGCTCAGGCTGTGGCGGCGATTCAAGCCGCGATTGGCGGCCGAGGGCGCGACCCGCGTCTATGAGATGGTCGATCGCCCGCTTGCGCCCGTCATCGCGCAGATGGAGCGCCACGGGATCAAGGTCGATCGCGAGCGGCTGGCGCAATTGTCGGGCGAATTCGCCGGGCAAATGGCGACGCTGGAGACCGAGATTCACGGGCTGGCGGGCGAGCCCTTCACGATCGGCAGCCCCAAGCAATTGGGCGACGTGCTGTTCGAGCGGATGGGGATCAAGGGCGGGCGCAAGGGCAAGTCGGGCGTCTATTCGACCGACGTCAACGAGCTCGAGCGGATCGCTGCCGACAAGGATTCGCCCGGCAAGGTGATCGCGGCGCGGGTGCTCGACTGGCGGCAGCTGTCCAAGCTCAAATCGACCTATACCGATGCGCTTCAGGCGCAGATCAACCCCGCAACGGGGCGCGTCCACACCAGCTACTCGCTGACCGGCGCGCAGACCGGACGATTGTCGTCGACCGACCCCAATCTGCAGAACATCCCGATCCGCACCGAAATCGGCCGCCAGATCCGCGATGCCTTTGTCGCCGAGCCGGGCAACGTGCTGCTCGCCGCCGATTATTCGCAGATCGAGCTCAGACTCGCGGCGCACATGGCCGATGTGCCCGCGCTCAAACAGGCCTTTGCCGAGGGCGCGGACATTCACAGCTTGACCGCGCAAGAATTGTTCGGCGAGGTCAATCGCGACACGCGCGGCCGCGCCAAGACGATCAACTTCGCGATCCTCTACGGCATCAGCCGCTGGGGCCTGGCCGGCCGGCTCGACGTGACGCCCGACGAGGCGCAGGCGATGATCGACCGCTATTTCGAGCGTTTTCCGGGCATCAACCGCTATATTGCCGAGACCATCCAGACCACGCGCGATCGCGGCTATACCGAGACGCTCTTCGGTCGGAAATGCTGGTTCCCGCGGCTGAAATCGTCGGTGCAGCACGAACGACAAGGGGCAGAACGCGCCGCGATCAACGCGCCGATCCAGGGGACGAGCGCCGACATCATCAAGCGCGCGATGGTGCGGATGGGTCCGGCGCTCGCCGAGGCGGGGCTGGGCGATGTCCGGATGCTCCTTCAGGTTCACGACGAACTGGTGTTCGAGCTGCCCGAGGGCGATGTCGGCGCCGCCAAGCCGGTGATCGAACGGGTGATGGCGCGCGCTGCCGAACCCGCCGTCACGCTCTCGGTGCCACTCGGCGTCGAGATCGGGACGGGGAAGAGCTGGGGTGCCGCGCATTGAGCATTGCCGCCACCCCGGGCGACGCCGGACCCGCTGCCGATATCGCCGCGATCGCCAAGGGCGGGCGGACCAACATCATCGGTTTCGCGCTGCGGCTGGCGGCGCGCATTCCGTTCCTGTTCGTCGCGGGGCGGCTCTACGGTGCCGAACTGGTCGGGCGCTTTGCGCTCGCCGTGGTGGTGGTCGAACTCGCCGCGCTGCTGGCGACTTTGGGGATGAAGCGCGGGCTGGCGCAGGCGCTCTCGGAGAGCGACCGGCCGCACGCACACGTCGCTTGGGATGCGCTCGCGGTCGCGCTGCTCGCCTCGATCGGGGCGAGCGCCTTGCTGTTCGCCTTTCCCGGGCTGATGTACCGAATCAGCCCGCCGCACGGGCTTGCCCGATTGCTGCCCGGGATCGTCTTTGCAATCGCGTGGTCCGATCTCTCGCTCGCCGCGCTCGCCTATCGCCACAATGTCCGCGCGACGGTCACCGCGCGAGCGGTGATCGAACCGTGGACGATCAGCATCGCGGCGACCCTGCTCTATTTCATCGCCCCGCGCGACGGGCTCGAGATCGCCTATATGCTGTCGATGGTTGCGGCGTTGATCGCCTCGGTCGTGCCGTTCGTTCGCAGCTATGGCCTGCCGCACGGATGGAACCCCCGCCTCGCGACGATCGCGACGCTCGCCCGCCACAACATGCCGCTCGCCGGCGCCGATGCGATCGAATGGGCGACGCGCAATGTCGATCGGTTCATCCTCGGCCAGCTGTTCGCGCCCTCGGTGGTCGGCATCTATTATATGGCGCAGCAGATCGCCTCGCTCCCGGGCCGCTTGAAAACCAGCTTCGATCCGATCCTGGGGCCGGTGATCACCACCAGCCTCGCGCGCGGCGACCGGCAGGCGGTGGCCAAGCAGATCAGGCAGGTCGGCTTCTGGATCATGGCTGGCCAGGCCGGGCTGGCGCTGATGGGTTCGATCCCGGGCGAGGCCGTGATGGGCACGATCGGCCCGCAATTCGTCGGCGGAACGGCGGCGCTCGCCTTTCTCCTCACCGCCGAAGTGGTCGCCTCGATGGCCGCAGTCTCGGAAAGCGCGCTCGTCTATGTTGCGCGCCATCGCAATCTGATGATTTCGGCGGCCATGCTCAGCTTTCAGATCGCGCTCAGTTTCGCGCTGATCTTTGCCATGCGCGCGCTGGGCTGGCCGCCCAATTATCAGGCGGCGGGGCCCGCCATCGCGCTGATGCTGTCGCTCGGGACGACGTCGATCTTGAAGTCGCGGCTGCTCGCGCATCTGCTGGAGGCGCGTGTCTCGGGTTGGCGCTGGCCGATGTTGTGGGCGGCGCTGGTCGCCATCGTGGTAGGAACGATCTTCACCTCGCTGCCGCACCGCTTCGAATGGGTCGAGCTCGTCTTCGGGCTGCCCGCGATCGGGGCAAGCTATGCGCTGGTGCTATGGCGCTGGGCGTTCGCGCCCGAGGACCGGGCGCTGTTCAAGCGCGCACCAGTCGATCAGGCCGCTGCCGCCGGCTGATCACTGACAGCGCGACGTGATCGTCCTGCGGGCGGTCGCCGCGGCAATCGCCGCGACCGCCCGTCTTTCAGGTTCAGCCCTCGTAATCGGCGCCGAGATTCTGATTGCGCGGCGGCGCCGCTGCCGTGAGACGGAGCGCCTCGGCCGAGGCCGCGAGCGAGCCGATTTCGTCGGGCGCATCCTCGTCATCGGCCTGGATGCGCTGAAGGCTCTGCACTACGGCTTCCTGAAGATGCTTGGGCTTGACGGTTTCCTCGGCGATCTCGCGCAGCGCGACGACGGGGTTCTTGTCGCGGTCGCGATCGATCGTCAGGTCGGCACCGCCCGAAATCTGGCGCGCCCGTTGTGCAGCGAACAGCACGAGATCGAAACGATTGGGAATTTTGTCGACGCAATCTTCGACGGTAACGCGCGCCATACGAACGCATCCTTGCAAACGATGTCCTGGGAGCGTCGCGACTTAGGGGGCATGACGTGACGAGTCAAGGAATCCGGCTTGCCGCGACCCCGAACGCACGACATGGAGTCCGCCGATGGACCAGCCCGATGCGCAACCCAGCTTCACGGTCAACGGCAATCGACTGACGTTGCTCGATACCGGACCGGTCAGGCTCGACGCGTTGACCGCGCTGATCGACGACGCGCGGACCAGCCTGCGCATCATCTATTATATCTATGTCGACGACACCGCCGGCGCACGGGTGCGCGAGGCGCTGATCCGCGCAGCGCGGCGCGGCGTGGCGGTATCGCTGATCGTCGACGGGCTCGGCAGCGAGGCGGCCGAACAACATCGCTTCTTCGATCCGATGCGCGCCGCCGGGATCGACGTGATCCGCTTCGAGCCGCGCTGGGGGCGACGCTATCTGCTGCGCAATCACCAGAAGCTCGCGCTTGCCGACGAAAGGCGCGCGATCATCGGCGGCTTCAACGTCGAGGATTCCTATTTCGGCACTCCGGCGAATCAGGCGTGGCGCGACCTCGGCCTGCTCGTCGAGGGCCCCGCGGCGACGCGGATCGCCGGCTATTTCGACGCGCTGGCGCGGTGGACGCGGCGACCACGCGCGCCGCTGCGCGTGCTCCGACGCGCGCTGTCGACGTGGAGCGAGCCCGACGGACCGGTGCGCTGGCTGTTCGGCGGGCCGGCGCGCCGACTGTCGCCCTGGGCGCGAGCGATCAAGAACGACATCGAGCGGGCCGCCCGGCTCGACCTGATCGCCGCCTATTTCGCGCCGAGCCCGGGGATGCTGCGACGTTTGGATGCGGCGGGCATTCGCGGCCAGGTGCGGATCGTGCTTGCCTCGAAAAACGATCACGGCGCGGCGATCTGGGCATCGCGCTTCACCTATGCCGGGCTGCTCCGCAAACGCGTCGAAATCTATGAGTATCAGCCGACCAAGTTGCACACCAAGCTCTTCCTCGTCGACGATACCGTCTATGTCGGCTCCTCCAATTACGACGTTCGCAGCCTGTTCCTCAATCTCGAGATCATGTTGCGGATCGAAGATGCCGCCTTCGCTGCGCACGTCCGCGGCTATATCGACGGCGAGGTCGCCAATTCGGAGCGGATCACGGCAGCGCTCTACCAGGCGCGATCGAGCTGGTGGTCGCGGATCAAGCAGGCGGTCGCCTTCTTCGCGATGACGGTGCTCGACTACAATGTCACCAAGGGCCTCAACTTCGGCAAGGAGCCGCGCCGCGACTAGCAGGGGCTTGATCGTAGCGATCGCTTCGGATAGCTGTTGTAGCAATCGCTACAACAAGGAGAGTCGCGATGGTTGGCACGTCCCCCTCACCCCTCGATATCGTCCGTCAGTTCCTCGCCGCGATGGCGATCAAGGATTATGACAACGGCCTGCGATACATTGCCGAAAAGTGCGAATATCATAACATGCCGATGGCGCCGGTGTATGGCCCCGCCGGGGTACGCGCGGTGCTCGAACCGTTCTTCGCGCCGACGCTCGAGAATGAATTCGTCATTCGCCATGCCGTCGCCGACGGCCCGATCGTGTTCGTCGAGCGGCTCGACCGTCACCGGATCGCCAAGGGGTGGGTCGAGCTGCCGGTGTGCGGCGTGCTCGAAGTCCATGACGGTCAGATCACGCTGTGGCGGGACTATTTCGATGCCGCGACGCTGGTCGACGCCTGGCCCGAACTCGCCGCGCTGTTCGGCTGACCCCGGCGCAAGGCTTGCGCGCGCGCCCGAACGCCTTAATCGGGCAGGATGCACGCGCGCCTGGGCCAGATTGCCGTCATCTTCCTGTCGGTCCGCACCGCAACGGATGACGCGGGCTATGCCGCGGCTGCCGATGCCATGGCGCGCACCGCCGCCGAGCAGCCGGGCTATCGCGGCTTCGAATCGGTGCGCGGGCCCGATCGGCTCGGCATCACCGTCAGCTATTGGGCCGATGATGCCAGCGCGAAGGCGTGGCGCGACCACCCCGAGCACAAGGCGATTCGCGATCTCGGCCGCGCGCGCTGGTATCAACGCTACGAGATCGTCGTCGCCGAAGTGACGCGCGACTATGACTGGCACCGGTCATGAGCCGCAGGGGTGCCGCGGACCGCGATTTCGCGCTGATGTTCCTGGTGATGCTGACGATCGCGGCGGGCAACACCGCGCTGCAATCGGTGCTCCCTGCGCTCGGCCGCTCGCTTCATGTCGCCGATAGCGGGGTAGCGGCGGCCTTTTCGGTCTCGGCGCTGCTTTGGGTGATTGCCGCGCCTTACTGGGCGAAGCGGTCCGATCATCACGGCCGCCGCGCGATGATCCTGCTCGGGATGGGCGGCTTTGCCGTGTCGCTGGGGCTGTGCGGGGTGTTTCTGCTGGCGGGTATCAACGGCTGGATCAGCGGCCCGCTCGCCTTCCTGCTCTTCATCGGCGGCCGGCTGGTCTATGGCAGCTTCGGCGCCGCCGCGCCGCCGGCCGTCCAGGCGCTGGTGGCGGGGCGAACGACGCGCGAGGAACGCACCAAGGCGCTGACCCTGCTCGCCTCGGCGTTCGGCCTCGGCACGATATTGGGGCCCGCGATCGCCCCCTATCTGATTCTCGGCTGGATCGGCGGCGTCCATATCGGACTGGCCGGCCCGGCATTCATTTTTTCGGCGTTCGGCGTGGCGATGGTCGTCACCATTTATCGGATGCTGCCGTACGACGCGGGCATGCCGATCGGGCACGCTGCGGCCAACGCCTATCCCTCGATCGGCGGGCAATCGAGCGGTGCCAGCATCACCGCCGCGACCGCGCCGAGCAGCGAGCAGATCGGCTACCGCGACCCGCGGATCCGTGCCTGGATGGTCGCGGGGCTGGTGATGGGCCACGCCCAGGCGATGACCGGCCAGGCGATCGGTTTTCTGGTGATCGACCGGCTCCAGCTGGCGCCGGCCGACGCGCTGCAGCCGACCGGGCTGGTGCTGATCATCGGCGCCGGCGCGGCGCTGCTCGCGCAATGGGGGCTGATCCCCAACCTCAATCTCGATCCGCGCCGGCTGGTGCTCGTCGGGCTGGTGATCGCTGCGGTCGGCACCGCGCTCACCGGACTCGCCACCTCGCTCTACGGGATTGCGCTCGCTTATGGCCTCGCCTCGCTCGGCTTCGGCTTCACCCGACCGGGCTTCACCGCCGGCGCCTCGCTCGCGGTCGGCCCCGAGGCGCAGGGGTCGGTCGCAGGCAAGGTCACCTCGATCAACGGGGCGTCGTTCGTGCTCGGCCCCTCGATCGGGGTCGGGCTGTACGAACTGTTCAAGCCGCTGCCCTATCTGATCGCCAGCGCCGCGCTGGTGGCGATGCTCGGCTATGCCTGGGTGCGGCTGCGCGAGGTTACTCCAGCGGCGCCGGGCGGGGCCGCAGCTGACCCGGTGATATGAACCCGAGCGGCTGGAGGGACGATGCCTGTTGCTTCAGCCGTGCGGCCATCTGGGCGTATTCGGCCTCCATTTCGGGCGTGACCGACGCGCGTGATTCCTCGAGCGCTGCTTCGAAATGCGCCATCGTCACCGCCCCGACATCGATCGACTGGCGCAACGCGACCAGACCCGCGCGGCGCACCAGATCCTCGAGGTCGGCGCCCGAGAAACGCTCGGTGCGGGCCGCCAGCGCGGCCAGATCGACATCGCCGGCGATCGGCATCTTCGCGGTCTGGATCGCCAGGATGCGCTCGCGCCCCGGCCGATCGGGCACCGCGACATAGATCAGCTCGTCGAACCGGCCCGGCCGGAGCAGGGCGGGGTCGATCAGATTGGGGCGGTTGGTCGCGCCGATCACGACCACCGACTGCAATTCCTCGAGCCCGTCCATTTCGGCGAGGATCGTGTTGACGACGCGCTCGGTGACCTGCGGTTCGCCCAGACCGCCGCCGCGCGCCGGCACCAGCGAATCGAGCTCGTCGATGAAGATCACGCATGGCGCCACCTGTCGCGCGCGGGCGAACAACTTGGCGATCTGCTGCTCGCTCTCGCCATACCATTTGCTCAGCAGGTCGGATGACTTGGTGGCGATGAAATTGGCCTGCGCCTCGCGCGCGACCGCCTTTGCGAGCAAGGTCTTGCCGGTGCCGGGGGGGCCATAGAGCAGGAAACCCTTGGCCGGCCGGATGCCCAGCCTGCGGAACGCATCGGGGTTTTTGAGCGGCAGCTCGACGCCCTCCTTCAAGCGCATCTGGGCATCGTCGAGCCCGCCGACATCCTCCCAGCGCACCGTCGGCGCCTGCACCATCACCTCGCGCATCGCCGAAGGCTGGACGCGCTTGATCGCCCCGAAGAAGTCTTCGCGCGTCACCGAGAGATCGTCGAGCACTTCGGGCGGGATCGTGCCTTCTTCGAGGTTCAGCCGCGGCATGATCCGCCGCACCGCCTCGATCGCCGCCTCGCGCGCGAGCGCGGCGAGATCGGCGCCGACGAAGCCATAGGTGGTGCGGGCGAGCTCATCGAGATCGACCTTGTCGCCCAGCGGCATGCCGCGCGTGTGGATGCCGAGAATCTCGCGCCGGCCACGCTCGTCGGGAACGCCGACGACGATCTCGCGATCGAACCGGCCGGGCCGCCTGAGCGCCTCGTCGACCGCCTCGGGCCGGTTGGTGGCGGCGATCACCACCAGATTGGCGCGCGCTTCGAGCCCGTCCATCAGCGTGAGCAGTTGCGCGACGAGGCGCTTTTCGGCCTCGCCCGAGACCTGGCCGCGCTTGGGGGCGATCGAATCGATCTCGTCGATGAACACGATCGAGGGCGCGTTCTTGGTCGCCTGCTCGAACACGTCGCGCAGCCGCTTTTCGGATTCGCCATAGGCCGAGCCCATGATCTCGGGCCCGTTGATCAGGAAGAACTCGGCCGCCGATTCGTTCGCCACCGCGCGCGCGAGCCGGGTCTTGCCGGTACCCGGCGGCCCGTGCAGCAGCACCCCCTTGGGCGGATCGACGCCGAGTCGCTGGAACAGTTCGGGATAGCGCAGCGGCAGCTCGACCATCTCGCGCAGCTGGTCGATCGTCGCTGCCATCCCGCCGATATCGTCATAGGTCACGTCGGCGCGACGCGCGTCGGTCGGCTCCTCATATTCGGGGCGCAGTTCGATCTCGGTCGATTCGTCGATATGCACGACGCCCTTGGGGGTCGTGGCGATCACCGCGAGGCGGATCTCCTGCAGCGCATAGGCCGGCGCGCGCAGGAATTGCTGGACGTTGGGGGGAATGTCCTCGACGCGCTGCTGCCCGGCGGTCGCGACGATATCGCCCTGATAGAGCGGCCGCCCGAAAAAGGTGCGCTTGAGGGCGTTTGCCGATCCCTGGAGCCGCAGATTCTGCTGGGCGGGCGCAAAGACGACGCGAGTCGCGGGCTTCGATTCGGCCCGGCGCACCTCGACGAATTCGCCCGAGCCGGCGCCGGCATTGGCGCGCTGAAGCCCGTCGATGCGGATGATCTCCAGACCCTCGTCGTCGGCGTAAGGCAGCACCGCGCGTGCCGGGGTGGTGCGCTTCCCGACGATCTCAATCACGTCGCCCTCGGCAAGGCCAAGCGCCGCCATCAGCGTGCGCGGCACATGGGCGAGCCCGCGGCCGCTATCCTCGGGCCGCGCATTGGCGACTTGCAGCTTGCGCATCGGTGTTT
Organism: Sphingomonas sp. 28-62-20; assembly: GCF_002281505.1. NCBI lineage: Bacteria > Pseudomonadati > Pseudomonadota > Alphaproteobacteria > Sphingomonadales > Sphingomonadaceae > Sphingomonas > Sphingomonas sp. 28-62-20. Next base: position 37,237 of record NZ_NCGH01000001.1, on the reverse strand, counting down.
CGCTGTCGGCCATCGGGCACCCCATCGCATCGAAAATCAGGAACGGCGGAGATAGGGGGGCACTGGCGAGAATGCGAGTCGACGCCCGCTTCGGCCGTGCGATCGCCAAAAAAAGGGCCGACCCCCTCGGGGATCGGCCTTGAAAGTTTTAGGAGAGGATGCCTGAAAGGCCTGTTCTATGTGCAGTGCAGCGTAAAATTGTGCAAGTGCGAAATGAAAAATGGCGATTGCAGGAAATGCACTTTGCTGTGGCGCGAGACGCACGGGCGCTGCTACCAATGAATCGTCGATGATGCGTTGCACAACGGAGACTGTCGCATGCGCCGATTGCCACCGCTGACCGCGATCGAAGCCTTTGTTCAGGTCGCGCGTCTCGGCTCGGTGAAGGCGGCAGCCGTCGAGCTGTCGCTGTCGGCGCCGGCGCTCAGCCGCAGGATCCAGGCGCTTGAGCGCTTCATCGGCCGGCCGCTGTTCGATCGGCGCCACCAGGCAATGCATCTCAACGGCGATGGCGAGACGCTGATCGCCCAGATCGCACCGGCGCTCGACCTGATGGCCGATGCGGTCGAATCGCTGATCAGCGGCGCCGAGATGCTGCGGCTGCGGCTTGGCGTGCTGCCGCTGTTCGCGTCGCAGCGATTGTTTCCGAAGCTCGCCGGGCTGCGCGCCCTGCATCCCGAGCTGCATCTCGATATCGACACCGCTGGCCACGGCATGACGCGACTCGGCGAGGGGCTCGACGCCGCGATCGTGCTGGCGCGCGAGATCGACCCGGCGCTCTATGCGCGGCGGCTCGATCGCAACCGCATCTATGTGATCGGCTCGCGAAAGCTGCTCGAGGGCGATCATCCGATCACCGATCCTGCCCAGCTCGCCGGGCTGACCGCCCTGGTGCACCGCGATATCCCCGATACCTTCACCACCTGGCGCAAGGCGGCCGGGCTCGACGATCTCGAGCCGCTCGCGATCGACCATTTCGACTCAGGCGTGCTGATGCTCGAGGCGGTCGCGCAGGGGTTCGGCGTCGCGTTCATGCACGCCAACCATTTCGAGGACGCGCACGATCCCCGGCTCGTCCAGCTGTTCGACGTCGTCGTCGAGAGCCCGTACAGCTACTGGTTCGTCTGCCGGCCCCGGGCACTCCAGCTGCGCCCGGTCAAGCTGTTCCACGACTGGCTGGTGGGGGCGCTCGAGGCCCCCGCCAGCTGATCGTCGGGCCCCGCCTGGAATCAGGCGGCCCGCGCCTTGACGATCTTGCCCGGCGAACGCGGCGGCTCGCCCTTGGGCAGCGCGTCGACATGCTCCATGCCCGACGTCACTTCGCCCCACACGGTATATTGGCCGTCGAGGAAGGTCGCGTCGTCGAGGCAGATGAAGAACTGGCTGTTGGCGCTGTTGGGGTTCGAGGTGCGCGCCATCGAGCAGACCCCGCGGACATGCTTCTCGCGGCTGAACTCGGCGGGCAGGTTGGGCTTGTCGGAGCCGCTGGTGCCGGTGCCGGTCGGATCGCCGCCCTGCGCCATGAAGCCGTCGATGACGCGGTGAAACACCACGCCGTCGTAAAAGCCGTCATTGGCGAGCTCGGCGATGCGCGCGACATGCTGGGGGGCGAGATCGGGGCGGAACCGGATCGTCACGTCGCCCGAATCGAGCGTCAACACCAGCGTTTCGAATGGATCGGCCATGGCGGTACCTTCCTTGGATCAATTGGAGGGGGATGAAGTGGATTGCGGCGGCCCTAGCGAGCGATTGGCGCGCTGGCAAATCTCGGCGATTGGCATAACCGTCGCACGCGGCTAGAGCGGCGAGGGCAGCACGAGCGACGGGAGGTCGGACGATGAGCGAGACCGAACTCGACGGCGTCGACGCCGAGACCACCCAGCTCGACGAGGACGATCGGCTCAAGCCCGAATTCGTGCGCGCCGTGCTCGATGCGGTCGAGGCCGGCCAGCCCGAGGAAGCGCGCGCGCTGGTCGAGCCGCTCCACCCGGCCGACATCGCCGATCTGTTCGAGCTCACCCCGGCCGACCAGCGGCGCGGGCTCGCCAAGGCGATCACCGATCTGCTCGACGGCGATGTGTTCGCCGAAATGAACGATTATGTCCGCGAAACGCTGATCGACGCGCTCGATCCGAGCGAAGTCGCCGACATCGCCTCCGAACTCGATACCGACGATGCCGTCGCGATCATCGAGGACATGGAGGAAAGCGATCAGCGCGCCGTGCTGCGCGCGCTCGATCCCGACGATCGCGCGGCGATCGAGGAAGCGCTTTCCTATCCCGAGGAGTCCGCTGGCCGCCTGATGCAGCGCGAGCTGATCGCGGTGCCCGAACACTGGACGGTCGGCGACGTGCTCGATTATCTGCGCGGCAACGACGATCTGACCACCGATTTCTGGGAAGTCTTCGTCGTCGATCCCGCGCACAAGCCGGTCGGCACCTGCCAGCTTTCCTGGATCATGCGGACGCCGCGCAGCGTAGCGATCGGCGACGTCATGCGCCGCGAGCAGACGCTGATCCCGGTCGATATGGATCAGGAGGAAGTGGCGCTGCGCTTCCAGAAATATGCGCTGATCTCGGCCGCCGTCGTCGATCCCGGCGGTCGGCTGGTCGGGATGATCACCGTCGACGACATCGTCCACATCATCAGCCAGGAGGCGGGCGAGGATATCCTGCGGCTATCGGGCGCGGGCGAGGGCGACATCAACGAGCCGATCGCGCTGACGGTGCGGACGCGAATCATCTGGCTGGTCGTCAATCTCGGCACGGCGATGCTCGCGGCATCGGTGGTGGGCGCGTTTCAGGGCGAAATCGCCCGCTACGCGCTGCTCGCGGTGCTGATGCCGATCGTTTCGGGGATGGGCGGCAATGCCGGCACCCAGACGCTCGCGGTCGTCGTCCGCGCGCTCGCCACCAACCAGCTCACGAGTTCGAACACCCAGCGGATGATCGTGCGCGAGTTCACGATCGCGGCCGCCAACGGCGCGATGCTCGGCGCGCTGATCGGAACGGGGACCTTCGTGATCTTCGGCAGCGCGAGCCTGGCGATCGTGATTGCGCTGTCGATGATCATCAACAATCTCGTCGCCGGGCTGGCCGGGGTGCTCGTGCCGGTGATGCTCGAACGCGCCGAGGTCGATCCCGCCGTATCCTCGGCGGTGTTCGTGACGATGATGACCGATGTGATGGGCTTTTTCTCGTTTCTGGGGCTGGCGACCCTGTGGGGCCTCGGCAGCTGACTTGACGCCGACGCTTTATCCCCCACGTCGGGGGTGATCATGCCGCTTCACCTGACCAAGGTCGCCTTTGGCGCGACGAGCCTCGACCACCTCGCCACCCGCCTCGCCGCGCGCGCCGCGGGCGGGCCGGTTTTCCTGACGACGCGCTATCTGCCCAAGCGGCATGCCGAAATCGCCGGGGGCTCGTTATACTGGATCATCAAGCATCAACTGATCGCGCGCTCGCCGATCATCGCGTTCGGCGAAGCCGAGGGCGGCAAGGTGGCGATCCATATCGAGCCGCGCACGATCCTCGTCGAGGCCCGCGCCAAGCGCGCGCACCAAGGTTGGCGCTATCTCGAAGCCGCCGACGCGCCCGCCGATCTGGGCGAAGGGATGCTGCAGGGCGACGTCATGCCGGCAGCGCTGATGGGCAAGCTTGCCGGGCTCGGGCTGATCTGACCGAGCCGCCCGATCGCCCGGCGTCCGGCTACGGCCGCCCGCAGATGATCGGCCCGCCCGCGAGCGCCGTGACCGTGCACGCCGGATTGCCGTCGACGGTGACCTTGCCGAGCCCGTTGGTGGTGATCTTGGCGGTGAACCGCGCCGCCGCATGGGTCTCGCCGGTGCCGTCGAGCCGGACGATCAGATCGTTGACCGTCAGCGCCTCGGCGGCGATCGCGCCCGAGCCGTTGCTGAGCAACTGCGCGCGCGCGGTGCGACCGGCGAGTTTGATGGTCCCCGTCCCGATTACGGTCGCGTAGAGTTCGTCGGCATCGATCCCCGCTGCGCTGATCGCGCCGCTGCCGTTGACAGCGAGATCGAGTCGCTGCCCCTTCATCGGTGTGATCGCCAGCTTGCCGCCGGCGTTGACGAGCGCCGAGCGTAGCGAGGGGGTGCGCAGGGTGATCACCGGGGCGGTGCGTGCGGCCTGCGGGCTCTCGCCCCAGCCATTGCTGCTCAGACGAACGATCAGCGTCGTCCCTTCGACCTGCAGCGTCAGCAGATCGAGCGTGCGCGCATCGGCCTCGGCGTGGCCGCCCGGCGGCTGGTTCGTGCCGAGCCGGACGTCGAACGGCCCCTCAACGCGGATCCGGTCGAAGCTGCTGACCGAATAATTGCGTTCGGCGGCGTTGGCAGCGGCGGGCGGCGTCAGCGCGAGCAGAACGACCCCGAGGGCCGCGCGAGGAGACAGGCGGATCATGGCGTTCGACATCGGCCGATTTGTCCGATCAGACAAGCCCTGGCCGATCGCGCTATTTGCCGCAGCGAACGGTCCCCGAGCCGATCCGGCTCGTCGAGCATGTGGCGTTCGGCCCCAGATCGGCGTCGCCCGAGCCGACGATCGACACCTTGGCCGGGCCGGTGACGTCGGCGGCGACGCTGCCCGATCCGGCGATCGAGACGCGTGCCTCGGTCGCCTTGACGCTGCGCGCATCGATATCACCCGATCCGGCGATCGACAGGTCGAGCTTCGTGGCCATCCCCTTGGCGGAGATGTCGCCTGATCCGGCGATCGACAGCGTTGCCGAGCGGACGTTGAGCGCGCCGATCGTCAGGCCGCCCGATCCCGCCGTGTCGCCCTTGAAGGCGTCGCCATCGGCGCGATCGATCGAGAGATCACCCGATCCGGCGATGCGCGCAGCGGCGATCCGCGGCATGGTGACGTAGATGGTGGCGCCCTTGCGGTCGCCCCAGTGCCACCCGGTCATCGATTTGCGGCCGATTTCCAGCGTGTCGCCGTCCCGCTCGATCTTGAGCCGGTCGAGCACTGCCGACGGCCCCTGGGCACGCACCGAGAAGGCGCCGCCGACCTTGATCTCGACGTCGTCCGATCCGGCGAGCTCGACACCCGTGAAATCGGCGACGGCAAAGCTGCGGCTGTTGCCGCTGCCCGTGCCTTTGATCCCGCCGTCGCCAACCGCCACCGAGCAGCCAGCCAACGGCATCATTGCGATCACTACAGCCTTGATCATGCCATCCTCCTGGTGTGTATTGTTGTAATAATACACCGAGGCTGGACGTGCAAGCGAAAAGGGGCGGTCGTTGCCGACCGCCCCTGATTCAGATCAATTCACCGCGCCGGCTCAGGCGGGTTCCTTGTCCTTGTTGTGGATCGCCGCCGCCTTGCGCAGGATTTCGAGAATCTTTTCCTGAGCAGTCGGCTCGTCGACCTGCTCCATCGCCGCGAGTTCGCGGGCGAGGCGGCTGGTCGCGGCTTCGAATATCTGGCGTTCCGAATAGCTCTGCTCGGGCTGGTCGTCGGCTCGGAACAGGTCGCGTACCACTTCGGCGATCGACACGAGGTCGCCCGAATTGATCTTGGCTTCATATTCCTGCGCGCGCCGCGACCACATCGTCCGCTTGACGCGCGGCTTGCCGGTCAGCGTGTCGAGCGCCTCGCGCAGCGTCTTGTCGGACGACAATTTGCGCATGCCGACGCTCTCGGCCTTGTTGGTGGGAACACGCAGCGTCATGCGTTCTTTCTCGAACCGCAGGACATAGAGTTCGAGCTGCATGCCGGCGATCTCCTGCCGCTGCAGTTCGATGACACGGCCGACGCCGTGCTTGGGGTAAACAACATAGTCACCGACGTCGAAGGACAGCGCCTTGGCAGCCATTCTGTTGAGCCTTTCTGTGATCAGAGCCCGATGGGAACGCGCGCTCGCCGCTTTGGCGGCTGGCGCGATCGGGGTGGTGTGCCTGTAAGTCTCCGTGCGGAAAGCGCGCACCGGCGCCTCCGTCCCGACCTGTTTAACAGAGCCGTAATAAAATTACCAGCAAAAGCGCACAATAACCGGTCGCCCCGCAACGCCAGATGCGTGCGGCGCGGCGCCGATGCCCCGAAACGGGTCGGTGACGTCGCCGAAGCGGGCCGCTCAGTCGCCCTGGCCGGGTTCGGGCGAGAACAACGTATCGAACTTGCCCTCGACGCCCTTGAACGCGTCGGCGTCCGCCGGGCTCTCGCGCTTGCGGGTGATGTTGGGCCATTGCGCCGAGAAGGTCGTGTTGAGTTCGAGCCATTTTTCGAGCCCGTTCTCGGTATCGGGCAGGATCGCCTCGGCCGGGCATTCGGGTTCGCACACCCCGCAATCGATGCATTCGCTCGGGTTGATGACGAGCATGTTCTCGCCCTCGTAGAAGCAATCGACCGGGCAGACCTCGACACAGTCCATATATTTGCAACGGATGCACGCGTCGGTGACGACGTAGGTCATGCTCGAATTACTCCCCAGGAACCAATCGGCACCTGCTATGCGGCGCGCTGCCACGCGTCAACCGGGGTTTGTAAGCTCGATATAAAGCTGCGCTGCCTCCTCTGCCGGCCCGCGTCGCAGCGGCAGCGCAACGACCCGCAGGATGCGGACCGTGCCACCGTGGGTCACATAGCCGAGCACGTTGCCCACACGGACCGCCGCCGCCGGGCGCGACACGACCCGGCCGTCGATCCTGAGCGTCCCGGCGCTCGCCAGCGCCTGCGCGCGGGCGCGATCGGGGGCGAGCCGCGCATACCAGAGAAACCGGTCGAGCCGCATCGACCCCGCCGGCTCAGCCATGGCGGGCAACGAGATCGGCGAGCCCGGCAAAGGCGTTGGCGCGCGGCGGGACGGCGGCGGTGACGCGCGGCGGTCGTCCCCGCCACGTCCAGCGAGCGACGCCATCGGCCGACGGCGCGGACCGGAAGCCGAGTTGCGCCATCAGCCGCGCGAGCGTCTCCGCCGACATGCCGATCGACACTGCAAGCTTGGGATCGGGCGCAAAGGCGGCGCGGCCTGCGCGGGCGTCGTGCGCGGCCCGGGCGATCCGCTCGACCAGATCGATCCGCACCGATTGCGCGCCGATCTCGCGGTAGCCGGCGAGCGGGCTCGCCCCCGGCGTCCCGCGCGGCACCACCGTAGTGCCCGCAGGCAGCGGCACCGCCACCGGTTGCCCGCTGCCGGCCGCGAGCAGCAATTGGCGCCAAAGCGCGGGCGTCGGCTTGAGCAGCCGCGCGTCGTAGATGTCGAGCGCGCCGATGACATAGCCGGTCCGGCGCAGCGTCTTGCGATCGTCGCTCGTCAGCGCCTCGACCGCCGTCGTCAGCGGCAGCCGCGCGGCCATCCCGCCGCCGGTGCCAAGCGCCGCTGCCACCACCCGCAGCGCCGGCGGTGCGGCCGGCGCGCGCGCCAGCGCCTCGGCGGCGGCGATCGCCGCGACGTGGCGCGCGAGCTGATCGCCGAGCCACACCGTCAGCCGCCCGTGGATGCGATCACGCAATGGCTTGTCGAGGCAGTCGAGCGAGCGGTCGAGCACGATCTGCGGCCGGGCCATCGTCGGCCCCGGGCGCAGCGCCGCGACGGCGCGTCCTTGCCAGCCGATCGCGGGTGGCGCGCCGGCGGTGGCGATCGGCGTGAGGTCGCAATCGGGCGCCGTCGCCAGCGCCTCGCCGCGTCGTGCGCGCTCGCCGACGAGCCGGCGCTCGGCGGCGGCGAGCAGCAGTCGCTTGTCGGTGGCATTGGTATCGGCCGCCACGACGAAGGCGAACCCCTCGAGGCGGCCGATCGGATGATCCTCGACCATCACCGCGCCGTCGGCGGCGATGGTGACCGGCAGGGCGCGCGGGTCGGCGCCGATCTGGCGCATCAGCAATGTCGTGCGCCGATCAACGAAGCGCTGCGTCAGGCGATCGTGCAGCGCGTCCGAAAGCCGCTCCTCGATCGCCCGGGTGCGATCGGCCCAATGCGCCGGATCGGCGAGCCAGTCGCTGCGATGCGCGATATAGGCCCAGCTGCGCGCCGCGGCGATCCGCCCGGCGATCGTCTCGACATCGCCGGTGACGGCGTCGAGCCGCGCGATTTCGGCGGCGAACCAATCATGGGGGAGGTGGCAGTTGCCCTCGGAAAGATGGCCGAACAGGCGGCTGACGAAGCGGGCATGCGGATCGATTCCCACCTTGCGGAAATCGGGGACGCCACAAGCCGCCCAGAGCCGCGCGACCATCGTCGGGGTGCGGCCGCGATCACGCACCCAGTCCTGCTCGGCGAGCCGCTTGAGCACGCCAAGGTCGAGCGCCTCGGGCGCCGTGCGCAAGGCTTCCGCCTCGGGACGCTGCTCGAGATCGGCGATCAGCGTGTCGATCGAGGCGGTGCGCGGCGCGCCGTCGCGCCAATAGAGATGGTCGAGCCGGGGAAAGCGATGTTCCTCGATCGCGGCGATTTCCTCGGGCGTGAAGGCACCCGCCCCGTCGTCGGTCAGCGCGCCGAAGCTGCCGTCGCGCTGGTGCCGCCCGGCGCGGCCGGCGATCTGGGCCATTTCGGCGACGTTCAGCCGGCGCTGGCGATGCCCGTCGAACTTGCGCAGACTCGCAAAGGCGACGTGCGCGACGTCCATGTTGAGGCCCATGCCGATCGCGTCGGTGGCGACCAGATAATCGACCTCGCCAGCCTGGAACATCGCGACCTGGGCGTTGCGCGTGCGGGGGGAGAGCGCGCCCATCACCACCGCCGCGCCGCCGCGCAGCCGGCGCAGCATCTCGGCGACGGCATAGACTTCCTCGGCCGAGAAGGCGACGATGACCGATCTTTTGGGCAGCCGCGAAAGCTTCGCCGCGCCGGCATAGCTCAGCGTCGAGAAGCGCGGCCGGTTGACGATCTCGGCGTCGGGCACCAGCGACCGGACCATCGGGCGCAGCGCTTCCGATCCCAGGATCATCGTCTCCTCGCGCCCGCGCGCGCGCAGCAGCCGATCGGTGAAGACGTGGCCGCGCTCGCGATCGGCGCCCAGCTGGGCTTCGTCGACGCCGACAAACGCCAGCTCGCGGTCGAGCGGCATGCTCTCGGCGGTGCACAGGAACCAGCGCGCGTCGCGGGGAAGGATCTTTTCCTCGCCGGTGATCAACGCGACCTGGCTGGCGCCCTTGATCTTGACGACCCGGTCATAGACTTCGCGCGCCAGCAAACGCAGCGGGAAACCGATCATCCCGCTCGAATGGCCACACATCCGCTCGATCGCGAGATGGGTCTTGCCGGTGTTGGTCGGCCCCAGAACGGCGGTGATCTGGCTGATGGCACGCGCGGTCATGGCAACCAAGATCGCTGTCCGCCGGCGCAAGCGCAACCTCCGCCGGCCGAAAAAACAGGCGCGTATCGGCGATGCGCGCGCCGTACCGCAATTGTTCCGTTCTTCATCGGCGATCGGCAACGCTTGGTCGCAATCGGGACAAACGGGACAGCCGGTTAATTTGACTTTAGCGAATTCGGCCTACAATTAATTGATTAGCCGATGCGTGGCGGGTGGCATCGGCGCTGTCCTGGGGGCTGCAGTGTTTCTGCGGAGTGATCACGTTCTGGAGCAGGGAGGGGGTGCGGCGGCGCTGTCCTTCGGTCGGGCGCTGGTCCCTGTCCGCAGCCAAAGCCGCTTCGTTCGGTGGCGCGGCAGGTTCGCCCAGGTCGACTGGGCACCCGATCTCGGCGCGCGGATCGGCTCGGCCGAATGGTGGCGCGGGGCGGCGACGTGCACCGCGCTGATCGCGGCGACCTGCTGGTTGTCTCCCGGTTTCGATCGCCCGTTGCTCGGCGAAGCCCCGTCGCCGCTCGCCGGCGCGGATTGGGACGAGGCGCGCAGCCAGTCGATCGCGCCGCTGGCCTGGGGCGCCACCACGGGTCGCCACATGGCCGCCAACGATCTCGTCCGGCCGCTCGCCGAAACCCCCGAACGCCCGATCATCGAACTCGCCGCGACGCTGGGCAGCGGCGATAGTTTCGGCCGTGTGCTCGAACGCGCCGGGGTGGGCCGCGACGAAGCCTCGACCGTCGCAGCGCTGGTGGCCCGGCATATCGCGCTCGATGCGATCAAGCCCGGTACCCAGATCGATCTCACGCTCGGGCGGCGGACCAGCCGTTCGGTGCCACGCCCGCTCGAGCAGCTGCGCTTTCGGGCGCGCTTCGATCTCAATCTCGCGGTCGCGCGGACCGGCGACCGGCTGGTGGCGACGCCCGAGCCGATCGCGATCGACCACGCCCCGTTGCGGATCCGCGGGCTGGTCGGCCAGAGCCTCTATCGGTCGGCGCGCGCCGCCGGCGCGCCGGCCAAGGCGGTCGAGACCTATCTGCGCGCGCTGGCGAGCCGCATGTCGATCGGGCGCGATGTCCGGGCCGACAATGTCTTCGATATCATCGTCGAACAGGCGCGCGCGGCGACCGGCGAGGTTCAACTCGGCCAGCTCCTCTTCGCCGGGCTCGATCAGGGCAAGAAGAAGGTTCAGCTGGTCCGCTGGGAATCGGGCGGCCGGTCCGACTGGTTCGAGGCATCGGGCGTCGGCGAGCGTCGCGGCGTCATGCAGATGCCGGTCGCTGGCCACACCACCTCGGGCTACGGCGTACGCTTCCATCCGATCCTGCGGATGATGCGGATGCACAAGGGCATCGATATCGGCGCCCCCTATGGCGCGCCGATCCATGCCGCGATCGACGGCGTCGTCGCCTTCGCCGGGCGCAACGCCGGCTATGGCAATTTCGTCAAGCTCGCGCATAGCGGTGGGCTCGCCACCGGCTATGGCCATATGAGCCGGATCGCGGTGCGGCCGGGGACGCGGGTGAGCCAAGGGCAGATCATCGGTTATGTCGGCTCGACCGGTCTGTCGACCGGCCCGCATCTCCATTATGAATTGTGGCGCAACGGCGTCTCGGTCAACCCGCGCTCGATCTCGTTCACCGAGGTCGCGCAATTGTCCGGCCGGGCGCTGCAGGCGTTCAAGGCACGCGTGGCCGCGCTGCTCGCCGTCAAGCCCGGGCAGCGCTGATCCCCTCGGGCGCCGGCGCCAGCCGCCGATTGCGGCAGGCTCGCGCGATCAGTGACCCTGCGACCGCCAGCGTTTGATCGTGCGGCTGATGATCTGCTCTTCCTGACCCTGTTCGCGCCACAGCTGCGAAAAGACGGGATCGTCGGAGGCGGGGCGCTTGGACTCCTCGAGCGTATCGAAAGCAACCCTGATCGGAACGGCTACGCCCTCGCCGCAGACGATGCCTTCGCGGTTCCGCAGCGCCGGAATCGAATCGAGAAAGCCGCGTGCGCCTTCGGGCATCGCCGCCCGGACGAACGCCTGGTCTCGATCATTGTTGAGCCGCATCGCGATGATCGTGCCGCATTGCGACAGCACGCCTTCGGCGAGGTCGGAGGGGCGCTGGGTGATCAGCCCCAGCGACACGCCATATTTGCGGCCTTCCTTGGCGATCCGGCTGAGAATCCGCCCGACCGACGAGCCGTTGGCGTTGGCTTCGTTCGGAATATAGCGATGCGCCTCCTCGCAGACGAGCAGGATCGGCCGCTGCGGCTCGTTGCGTGACCAGATCGCGAAATCGAACACCATCCGGCTGAGCACCGCGACCACCACCGAGGTGATCTCGGACGGCACGCCCGAGACATCGATGATCGAGATCGGCTTGCCGTCACCCGGCAGGCGAAACACGCGTTCGATGAAGCTCGCCATCGTATCGGCGACGAGCATGCCCGAAAACATGAAACCATAGCGCGGATCGGCCTTGATCTCGTCGATCTTGGTCTTCAGTCGCAGATAAGGGGCGGTATCGCCGGCACGGTCCATCTTGCCCATTTCGAGACTGATCAAATTGGTCAGGTCGCTCAGCAGATAGGGGATCGGCGCATCGACCGTCAGCTTGCTGATCTCCTGCCCGAGCCGGCCCTTGCCGCGCGCCATCAACAGGCATTTGGCAAGAATGTCGGCATCGATCTGGCGTTCGGAGCCGCTGGTGGTGACGAAGACCTCGCAATGCTCCTCGAAGTTCATCAGCCAATAGGGCATTTGCAGGTTCGACACGTCGTAGATCGCGCCGATCCCTTGAAACGCGGCGGCATATTCGCCGTGGGGATCGACCATCACGACATGGCCCTGCGGCGCCAGCGCGCAGATGCGGTGGAGGATCAGCGCGGTCGCCGTCGACTTGCCGGTGCCGGTGCTCCCCAGCAGCGCGAAATGCTTGCCGAGCAGCGCGTCGATATAGAGCGCGGCGCGAATGTCGCGGGTCGGGTAGACCGTGCCGATCTCGATATGGGCGCGATCGTCGGCGGCATAGATCTGCTTCATGTCGGCGGTCGACACGGCGAATACCGCCGTGCCGGGGCTCGGATAGCGAGTCACCCCGCGCCGGAAGCGGTAAAGCTTGCCGGTCAGCTTTTCCTCGTCGCCCTCGCCGAGGAAGTCGATCGCCGCGACGATCCGGTCGCCATGCCCTTCGGCGAGCCGCAGCGAGCGGACATTGGCGATCAGCCACGAACTGCCGACCCGCATCTTGACCTGGCTGCCGACCTGGCCGGCCGCCGCGATCACCGGATCGCTGCTGTCGGCGAAGCGGTCGAGCGCGGCGGCGTCGAGCAGGATCTGGCTGCTCGAGCCGGCGATTTCGAAAACCATCCCGATGCCGAGCCGCGAATCATCGCCCACGGCAAAGCCGGCCCGGCCGCCTTCTGCTCGCCGGGTGCCGTCAAAGCCATGCGCGTCGGCGCGATCAGTCATGTGGTCAGGGCCTCTGGAACAGTCGCGCGAGCTTGACCTCAACTGGTAAAGATTGCGTTTGCGGGCGGCTCAAATCCGCCGCGCGATCGCTCCGGCGGCCCAGCCGAACAGCACCGAAAGCGCGACCGCGACGAGGCCATAGGCGACCGATTGATGATCGGCGGCGCGCGCGACGAAACGCTCGAAGCCCGATTTGCGGATGTCGATGTCGCGCACCGCCGCCGCCAGTACGCGCCCGTCGCGAATCAGGAAGGTCTCGGCGGTGAAGCGACCGATCGGGACGCGGGCCGGAATCGTGATCCGGGCGCGATACAGCACGCCGTCGGTGATCTCGACCGCGCCGGGCGCCTCGTAATATAGCCCGTTGCGTCGTTTCAGATCGACGAGGCCGCGCGCAAACCGGGCCTGCTCGGCGGTCGGCGTGCTGCTGGCCGGCGAGAGCTGGAGGCTGTCGAGACCGAGTTCGTAGATCGCCCGGGTGCGATCGTCGACCAGGCTGGCGATCGGCTTCGACGAGGCGAGCCCGTAGAAGGAGGGCGCCGACAGATAGCGCATCCGGGCGGCGTTGACCCAGATCCCGGCGATCTGCTGCTTTTCGCGCACCAGGATCGGCTGGACCGGACCTTTGACCACGACCACGATCTGTGCATCGCGCTCGCTCGGCACGCGCCCGCCGGGATAGAGGATCGCGCCGAACAGCAGCAATTCGGCGCCGGTGAAACTATACGCGATCTCGATGTCGCGCTGGGACACGTCGGGCACCAGCACGGGCTTGGTGTCCCCCAGCACCAGCGGCGCGGCGAGCAGCAGGGCAGCGAGCCGCCGCCTCACGTCAGCTCGACCGAATAAATCTCGTCGGGGCGCCAGCCGAGCCCGAGCGCGACGCGGAACGCGACGAGCAGCACGATGATCGCCAGCGCCAGCCGCAGATATTCGGGTTTCACGCTGGTTGCGAAGCGTGCGCCGACCTGCGCGCCGACCACCGAGCCGAGCAGCAACAGCGCCGCCAGGATGATGTCGACGGCCTTGGTGGTGGTGGCGTGGACCATCGTCGCCACCGCCGTCACGAACAGCGTCTGGAAAAGCGAGGTGCCGACGACCACCTGGGTTCCCATGCCGAGCAGGTAGAGCATCGCCGGCACGAGGATGAAGCCACCGCCGATGCCGAGCAGGATCGTCAGGATGCCGACGAAAAAGCCGAGCAGCAAGGGCGCGAGCGGCGAGATATAGAGCCCCGAGCGATAGAAACGCGTCCGCAGCGGCAGCGCGGCGACGAGCGGGTGATGCCGGCGGGTGCGCGCCTTGACCGGAATGCCGGTTTTGAGCGCCTTGATCGCCTGCAGCGATTCGCGCGCCATCAGCCCGCCGATCGACCCGAGCAGCAGCACATAGATGATCGCGATGACGGTATCGATCTGGCCGCTCGCCTGGAGCAGCCGGAACAGCCACGCGCCAGCGAAGGAGCCGACGATGCCGCCGGCGACGAGCACGCCACCCATCTTGAAGTCGACCCCGCGCCGCCGGAGATGCGCGAACACGCCCGACACGCTGGCGCCGGTGACCTGGCTCGCGGCCGAGGCAGCGGCCACGGTTGGCGGAATGCCGTACACGATCAGCAGCGGCGTGGTCAGAAACCCCCCGCCGACGCCGAACATGCCCGACAACAGCCCCACCCCGCCGCCGAGCAGGATGATGACGAACGCGTTCACGCTCAGATTGGCGATAGGCAGATAGACGTCCATGACGCTGCCCGCGATATCCTGTTCGATCGCCGCACGCAAAGCGCCGCGCGGCGGCGGTTCAAAAATCGGTGCCCAGCGTCAGTGCTATTCCCGAGCCGGGCTGCGCGGCCCCTGCGACCCGCTCGCGCCAGTCGACCACCAGCCTGATCGACCGCCGCTCGATCGGGATCGCGAGCGCCACCGAGGGACCGAGATCGAGCCGCGCCGCACCGGGCTGAAGGCCGCCCCACGCACCGCCGCCGATCGCGACCGACGTGGCGCCGATCCGCGCGATGGGGCGATCGAGGCGGATCGCCCCGTCGGCAAAACCGATCAGGCCGGCGCGCGCGATCAACCCCGCCTGGCCATAGGCCTCAAGCCTCAGCCCCTGCCCGATCGCCGCCGGTCCTGCGCCCGCGACCAGACCGATCGAGGGGCCCCCGCCGCTGCCCTCGAGCGCGATCCGCTGTTCGGCGATCAGCCGGATCGGCAGGCGGGTGGGCCGCCAGTCGAGCCCGATCGCGGCTTCGCGCCCGCGGGTCGCCAGCGGCGTGGCGAGTCGGGCGAAGGCGGCAAGTCGCTGACGGCGGTCCAGCGCGTAGGCGAGGCGGACACCGGCCTGCGCACCGCCGAGTTGGCCGCCGAGCGGGCTCGCGCCGAGCCCGGTGCCGGCGCGCGCGAGCAGCCAGGCGCTGACCGACCAGCGTTTTGCCGTCTCGGCTGATCGATCGGGCAGGATCGGCATGGCGGGGATCAGCGCCGGCGCTGGCCGGGGCGGGTCGTCGATCGGGCCGGGCGACGGCACGACCCGATCCGGAAATGGCGCGCCGGTGCCGCCTTCGATCGCGCTCGCCCTGCTCGCTCGCAAGAGCCGCGGGCGTGGGCGCGGGGCCCGCCGAGGCGGGTCAGCAATGAATGCCGTTGCCGGTCTCGCACCCGCTAACCTGCTCGGCGCGACCAGCGGGTGCAGGACCGGCGGCTTGGCTACAGTCACGATCGAATGCGCCGATGGCGCGGGCCAGAGCATCATGATCCGAAATCCGATCCACCCGCCGATCACCGCGCCGAGGAACCGCAGCGGGCGGCCCGATGCGCTCATCCCTCGCCCGATCTTCCCAATCCCGCCGGAAACATATGGGCGGTCTTGTCCCACACCGGCGCCGCCCCGCCGAGCATCGCGAGGTAGCGGCTGAGCGCGCGGCGCGCGGCGAGCATCGCGATCAGATTGCCGGCAATCGCGCGCGGGAGCGACCACAAGGCCTCGCGCGCGCCATAGGCGGCGCCAGTGAACAGCGCCCGCATCGCCAGCCGCCAGCCGAGCAGCGCGGCGTTGACGCCCAGGAGCAGCGGCGGCGCCAGCGGGCCCTGCGGTACCGTGCCGGTCAGGCCGTGCAGCAGCAGCGACAGCGCCGACGCGACCAGCGCGAGATAGGCCGCCGCCAGCACGACAACGGCGATCGGCGCGCGACGATCGCGCATCCGCATCCAGTGATCGCCCAGATCGAGCGGACGCCCCCAGCCGATTCGGTCCCAGCCGGCGAGCGCGATCCCGATCATCCAGCGCGCCTTTTGCCTGACCGCGGCATCGAGGCTCGCCGGAAAATAGGCGCGCACCGCAACCAGCGGGCCGCCCGGGAATTCGCGCAGACGCGCGAGCGTCCCACGCCCGCCAAGCGCCGAGATGGTGAGGCCGAGCTCATAATCCTCGGTCAGGCTTGCCGTGTCGAACGGATCGCCCTGCCGCCGCGCGGCGATCGCGTCGAGCGCCTCGCGCGCGATCGCGCAGCCGACGCCCGCAAGCGGCATCCCCGCGCCAAGCGCCTGGCGCACCACCATCTGCTTGGCGTGCGCCTCGGCAAATTCGTCGCAATAATGCCCCGATACCAGCTGTGAGCCGCGATCGACGAGCGGGAGCACGGGCAATTGCACCGCCCAATGCGCCCCGATCAGCGCATCGAACAGCCGCAGTTCGCCGGGGTGAACGACATCCTCGGCGTCGTGGAGCACGATCGCACGGGCGCGGCCCGCGTGGCGCCCGTCGCTATCACCCCCGTCGCCATCACCCCCGGCGCCTGCTGCCGCCTCGGCGCGGCGCAGCGCGTGCCACAAGATATTGAGGCACGCCGCCTTGGTCGTCGGCCCCGGCTGCGGTCCGATCACCAGCCGCACGCGGTCGTCGGCGGCGGCGACGCGCGCAACGGCGTCGATCGTCGCGCGATCATTGGGATAGGTGCCGACATAGAGATGATAGTCGGGATGATCGAGCCGGGCGAGCGCAGTCCGGAGCATCGGCTCGATCACCGCTGCCTCGTCCCAGGCGGGCACGAAAATCGCGATCCGGCCACGCGCGGGGGATGCGGCAAGGTCGGCGAGCGTCGGGCGCGGGGCGCGTCGGCCAGCGATACGGCGCCGCAGCCAGTACAGAAAATACAGGCCATCGATGGCGAGATCGTCGATGCCGCTGATCAGAAAGCCGAAGGCGGCAAAAAGCAGCGCTTCGCGCGCCACGAAATCAACCGGCACCAAAGCCAGCCCTACATCCAATCGCGTCGCCCCCCGACTCGTCTCAGCCATTCTTTTTTAGCGACGGGTCAAGCGGATATCTTTGCTCCACAGCAGATTCGGCGCTGGACTTGAACCATTGCGGACCAGTAGCATGGCGTCACCTTTGGGGAGGGTTCGATGAAGCTGGCTGTTCGCTTGGCGTTTCTGGCGCTGATCATCGCGCCTGTCGCCGCTTCGGGGGACAATTCGCCCCAGGTCGTGCTGGCAACGCCGGGAATCGGCAATGGCGCGATCGAGCGCTTCACCGCGCGGTTCAGCCAGCCGATGGTCGCGCTCGGCGATCCGCGCGCGGCGAGCCCGTTCAAGGTCAGCTGTCCGATCGCCGGCGATGGCCGCTGGGTCGATCAGCAGACCTTCGTCTATGAATTCAAGACGCCGCTCCCCGGCGGCACCAGCTGCAGCTTCGATCTGGTCGACAATCTGAAAACCGTGTCGGGCTTCGCGGTCGGGGGACAGCGCAGCTTCAAGGTCGATGCCGGCGGCCCGGTCGCGCGCGCAGTGCTGCCCGGCCAATATGGCGGCGATATCGAAGAGGATCAGGTCTTCCTCGTTGCCGCCAACATGCCGGCGACGCCCGCATCGGTTGCCGCCAACGCCTATTGTGCGATCGACGGGCTCGGTGAAAAGGTCCCGGTCGACGTGCTCCCGGCCGACGTCGCGCCCAAGCTGCTCGGCGAGATGGGAACCGATCGCTACGAAGTCAGCGCTTTCCTCGAAAATGCCGGGCTGCCGGCGACGATCCCCGCCGCCGCGGCCGATCGCAAGGCGATGCTCGCGGGCGTCACCGCGCTCAAATGCCGCCGCCCGCTGCCGCCGGGCCGCGACATGGCGCTCGTGTGGTCGGGCCAGATCGCGGGCGCCGGCGGGAAGCTCGCCGGCGCCGACCAGCGTTTCGATTTCACCGTCCGCAAGCCGTTCACCGCGCGCTTCGAATGCAGCCGGGTCAACTCGCAGGCGGGATGTTCGCCGGTCGAAAAGGCGTGGGTGCGCTTCACCGCGCCGATCGCCGCCAGTCTCGCCAGCGCGATCCGCATCCAGACGAGCGACGGGCGCGCGCTGGTCCCGGCGATCGGCGACGACGACAAGGGTCATGCCACCGTCACCGAGATCAGCTTTGCCGCCCCGCTGCCGGCGGCGACGATCGCCAAGCTGATCCTGCCCGCCGGGATCAAGGACGAAAGCGGCCGGCCGCTCGCCAATGCCGAGCGCTTCCCGCTCGACGTGCGCTTCGACGAAGCCCCCCCGCTCGTCAAATTCGCCGCCCCGTTCGGCATTCTCGAGGTCAAGGAAGGCGGCGTGCTGCCGGTCACCGTGCGCAATGTCGAGGCCTCGATCGAGGGGCGCAACCTCGCAATTGCCGGCCAGAGCCTGCGGATCGACGCCGCCGACGGCGATATCGCCCGCTGGCTGCGCACGGTCGACAAGGCCGATGATTATGCCAGCCACGAAGAAAAGCGCGGCACCGAGAGCGTGACGATCAACGATACCGGGTCGACGCCGATCCTGCGCCCCGGCCAGGGCGCGGGGATGCGGCTCGCGCTGCCGGGCAAGGGCAAGGATTTCGAGGTCGTCGGCATCCCGCTCGCCAAGCCGGGCTTCTATGTCGTCGAACTCGCCAGCCCGGCGCTCGGCCAGGCGCTGCTCGGCCGGCGGGCGCCGCGCTATGTCGCCAGCGCCGCGCTGGTCACCAACATGGCGGTGCATTTCAAATGGGGCCGCGAGAAGAGCCTCGCCTGGGTGACCGCGCTCGACAGCGGCAAGCCGGTCGGCAATGCCGCGGTGCGGGTGACCGACAGCTGCACCGGCGCGACGCTCGGCGCGGGAACCACCGATGCGCACGGCGTGCTGCTGCTCGGCACCGGCATTCCCGAGCCGCAGACCTATGGCAATTGCGACGCCGACAGCAGCAGCCCGCACCCGCTGATGGTCTCGGCGCGTGCCAATGGCGATTTCAGCTTCACGCTCACCGATTGGGGCGAGGGCATTCGTCCCTATGATTTCGATCTGCCCTATGGCTACAGCGCGCGCGACGACATCTTCCACACCGTGTTCGATCGCGCGCTCGTCCGCCAGGGCGAGACGATCAACATGAAGCACATCGTGCGGACGCCCATCGGCGAGGGCTTTGCCAAGTCACCGGCGTTCACCGGGACGCTGCGGCTGTCGCATCGCGGTTCGGACACCCAGTTCGATCTGCCGCTGGCGATCGACGCCAACGGCACCGGCGAAACGAGCTGGGTCGCGCCCCAGGGCGCGCCGATGGGCGATTACGACATCCAGGTCCTGCGCAAGGGCCCCGATGGCGCCGACAAGACGATCTACACCAGCCAGTCGTTCAAGATCGACGAATACCGCCTCCCGACGATGCGCGCGAGCGTGAGCGGGCCGAAGGAAGCCGCGGTGCGCCCCAAGACGCTGCCGCTCGATCTGTTCGTCGGCTATCTCTCGGGGGGCGGCGCGGCGCGGCTGCCGGTCGATGTCCGGATCGGCTGGTTCGCCACTGTCGCCGATCCCAAGGGCTATGAGGGCTACAGCTTCGGCGGCAAGCCGATCGCCGAGGGCGTCAAGCCGATGAACGGCGACGGCGAGGAAGAGCAGACACCGCTGCCGCCGACCCAGACCTTGCCGGTGACGCTCGGCGCCGATGGCACCGCGCGGACCTCGATCGAGATCCCGCAGACGCTTGACGGGCCGACCAACATGCTCGTCGAGATGGATTATCAGGACGCCAATGGGGAAACGCTGACGGCGTCGCGCGGCATCCCGATCTATGCGTCGGCGGTGCGGCTCGGGATCAGGACCGATGGCTGGTTGATGAAGCAGGACGATCTGCGGCTGCGCTTCGTCGCGCTCGATACCGAGGGCAAGCCGATCGCCAACCAGAAGATCAGCGTCGCGCTCTTCAGCCGCCAGATCCTGACCGCACGGCGGCGGCTCATCGGCGGCTTCTATGCCTATGACAACCAGATGAAGACGACGCGGATCGCCGCCGATTGCACCGCGACGACAGACAAGCTCGGGCTGGCGCAATGCAAGATCAACCCGGGCGTCTCGGGCGAAGTCTATGCGGTCGCGACGACCGCCGATGCCAGCGGCAATCTCGCCCGCGCCACCCAGTCGGTGTGGCTGGTCGGCGACGACGATTGGTGGTTCGGCGGCGACAATGGCGACCGGATGGACTTGATCGCCGAGCAGACCGAGTACAAGGCGGGCGATACCGCGCGATTCCAGGTGCGGATGCCGTTCCGCAAGGCGACCGCGCTCGTGACGGTCGAGCGCGAGGGCGTGCTGTCGAGCTTCGTCACCGAACTCGAAGGCAAGGATCCCATCGTCGAGGTCAAGCTGCCGGGCAGCTATGCCCCCGATGTCTATGTCTCGGTGCTCGCGGTGCGCGGGCGCGTCGAGCCGAGCTTCTGGGACTGGCTGACCGGTATCGGCCATTATCTGGGGCTCGTCGCAGCGCCCGATCCGACCCCGCCGGCGACCGCGCTGGTCGATCTCGCCAAGCCCGCCTATCGGCTCGGCATCGCCAAGGTCAAGGTCGGCTGGGAGGCGCACCGGCTCGGCGTCACCGTCAAGGCCGATCGCGAACGCTATGCCGCGCGCGACGTCGCGCAGGTCGACGTCGCGGTGACGACGCCTGAGGGCAAGCCGGCGGCCTCGGCCGACGTCGCGTTCGTCGCGGTCGACCAGGCGTTGTTGCAACTCGCGCCGAACGACAGCTGGGACGTGCTCGGCGCGATGATGGGCGATCGGCCGTTGTCGGTGCTCACCGCGACCGCGCAGACCCAGGTCGTCGGCAAGCGACATTATGGCAAGAAGGCGGTCGCGGCGGGCGGCGGCGGTGGTATGGGGGATGCCTCGGGGCTCAACCGCGAGAATTTCCAGCCGGTGCTGCTGTGGAAGGGCCACGTCGCGCTCGATGCGCAAGGCCATGCGCGCGTGCCCGTGCCGCTGTCGGACGCGCTGACCGCGTTCAAGCTGGTCGCGATCGCGACCGACGGCGCGCAATTGTTCGGGACGGGCGAGGCGAGCATCCGATCGGCGCAGGATCTCAGCATCTTTGCCGGCCTGCCGCCGCTGGCGCGCACCGGCGACAATTTCGGCGCGATCTTCACGCTGCGCAACGGCTCGGACAAGCCGATGACGGTGACGGCGTCGGTCGATCTGAACCCGAGGGTCGCGACCGGCAAGCCGCTGACGGTGACGATCCCGGCGGGTGGCGCGGTGCCGGTGGTGTGGAATCTCACCGCGCGCGAGGGGCTTTCGGCGCTGCGCTGGCATGTCAGCGCCAGGAGCGCCGATGGCAAGGCCGCCGATCAGGTGACGGTCGATCAGCAGATCGTGCCGGCGGTGCCGGTCGAGGTGTGGGCGGCGACGCTCGCGCGGATCGGGGCGGCGACGGTGATTCCGATCGAACCGCCGGCGGGCGCGCTGCCCGGTCGCGGCAGCGTCGATGTCCGGCTCGCCGATACGCTCGCGCCGCCGCTTGCGGGGGTGCGCAGCTATATGACGGCCTACCCCTATAATTGCTTCGAGCAGCGGCTGTCGCGGATCGTCGCGCTCGGCGATACGGCGGGCTGGGCGGCGCTGGCGGGCGAAATCCCGACCTATCAGGCGCCCGACGGGCTGCTGCGCTATTGGCCGTCGGACAGCCTGACCGGTTCGGAGGCGCTCACCGCCTATGTCCTGTCGCTGACCTCGGCGGCGGGGCTGCCGATCCCCGATGCGCCGCGCAGCCGGATGATCGAGGGGCTGAAGGCGGTGGTCGACGGGCGGCTGCGGCACGAGGATTATGGCGATGTCCGGCTTCAGCGGCTCGCCGCCTTCGCCGCCCTCGCCCGCGCCGGCGCCGCGACCCCGGCGATGCTCGGCCAGATCGGCCTCGCGCCAAGCGACATGCCGACCGCCCAGCTTGCCGACTATATCGTCGCGATCGACAAGGTCCCCGGGCTCGCCAACGCCCCCGCGCTGCGGACGGCGGCAGAGGCGGTGCTGCGGACCCGGCTCATCTATGAAGGCACCCGGCTCGATCTCAGCGATCAGGCCAATGCCGCCTGGTGGCTGATGTCGTCGGGCGACGAGGCCGCGATCAAGGCGCTGATCGCGGTGCTCGGCCGCCCGGGCTGGCAGGACGACGCGCCGAAGATGATGGTCGGCGTGGCGTTGCGCCAGTCGCGCGGGCATTGGGATACCACCACCGCCAATGCCTGGGGCAGCATCGCCGCGCGCCGGTTCGCCGGGCTCTATCCTGCCGAGGCGATCGCCGGGACGACGACGGTCTTGCTGGCCAACACGGCGATCGCGCGCGGCTGGCCGGTCGCCGAGCCGTCGCGGTTGCTCAGCCTGCCGTTGCCGACGGGCGCAGCCCCGCTGAAGCTCGCGCAGAGCGGCGGCGCGGGCCCCTGGGCGATGGTGTCGGTCTCGGCGGCCGTCCCGCTAAAGGCGCCGCTGTTCGCCGGCTACCGGATGACGCGCGCGGTGTCGGTCGTTCAGGCGCGCAACAAGGGCGTCTATACGCGCGGCGACGTCATCAAGGTGACGATCACCGTCGAGGGATCGGCCGAGCGCAACTGGGTCGTCGTCAGCGATCCGGTCCCGGCGGGGGCGACGATCATCGGCGATCTCGGCGGGCAGTCGAGCCTGCTCGATCAGGTCGGTGGCGGATCGGGGGTCCAGCCGAGCTATGTCGAGCGCGGCGGCGCGACGTGGCGCGGCTATTTCGCCTGGGTGCCACGCGGCAGCTTCACCGTCAGCTATACCGCGCGGCTCAACGGCACGGGTCGCTTCAATCTGCCGCCGACGCGGGTCGAGGCGATGTATTCGCCGGCGATCCACGCCGCGCTGCCCAACGCGCCGGTGACGGTGCAGCCGAAATGACGTGAGCGGCGCGCCATGAGCTGGACGCAGCGCCTGATCGACTGGCCGTATGATACGGCCGGGCGGCTCGGGCGCCGCGCGCTGCTGGCGTGGCGGGGCAGGCGCGCGGTGCATGGCTGGCTGGCGCTGATCCTGCTCGTCGCGCTCGGGCTGGGCGGACTCGATTATGCGACGCTGCCGCCGCCGCTGCCGGGCTATGCGCAGGTGCGCGCACGCTGGCAGCCTTCCGAGGCGTGGCTCTATGCGCGTGACGGGACGCTGATCGACAGCGCCCGCGTCAATTTCGCCGCGCGGCGGCTCGCCTGGACGCCGCTGGACAATGTCGCGGACGCCATCCGCAAGACGTTGTTGGGGGCCGAAGACCGGCGTTTCTACGCGCATGGCGGGGTCGACTGGCTGGCGCTGGCCGGCGCGCTGCGCGACCGGATCGAAGGCAAGCGCGGGCGCGGCGCCAGCACGCTTTCGATGCAGGTCGCGGGTTTCCTCGCCCCCGATCTCGCCGCGCCCGGCGCGCGCGGGATTCGCGACAAGCTGCGCCAGATGCGCGCGGCATGGGCGCTCGAGCGCGATTGGCGCAAGGACCAGATTTTCGAGGCCTATCTCAATCTCGCGGGGTTTCGCGGCGAGGCGCAGGGGATCGGCGCGGCCGCGCTCGGGCTGTTCGGCAAGACCCCCGATGCGCTCTCGCGCGACGATGCGATCCTGCTCGCGGCGTTGCTCCCCGAACCGCAGGCGAGCGCGGGTCGGGTCGCCCGGCGCGCCTGTGCGCTCGCGCATGACCGCGATTGCACCCGCTTCGAGAGCGGCGCCTGGTCGATGCTCGGCCCGGCGCGCAGCCTCGCGCTCGATCCCGGGCTGGCGCCGCATCTCGCCGCGCGCCTGCTCACGAGGCCGGGGCTCAAGGTGACGACGACGCTCGATGCCCGGTTCCAGCGGATCGCGATCTCCGCGCTTAGCCGCCAGCTCAAGGGGCTCGGCGGCGCGCGCGCGCGCGACGGTGCGGTGATCGTCGTCGACAATGCTAGCGGCGACGTGCTTGCCTATGTCGGCGGGGTCGGCGGCGCCTCGACGGCGGCGGCGGTCGATGGTGCCGACAGCTATCGCCAGGCGGGATCGACGCTCAAGCCGTTCCTCTACGCGCAGGCGATCGAGAAGGGCTATCTGACCCCCGCCTCGATCCTCGATGATTCGCCGGTTCAGCTCGACACCGCCTCGGGGCTTTACGTGCCGCAGAATTACGATCGCGACTTCAAGGGGCCGGTGTCGGCGCGGACCGCGCTGGCGGGATCGCTCAACGTGCCGGCGGTGCGCACGCTGCTGCTGGTCGGTGTCGAGCCCTTTCGCGACCGGCTGTGGGACAGCGGCTATCGCGGGCTGACCGAGGACGGCCAATATTACGGCTTCTCGCTCGCGCTCGGCTCGGCCGAGGTCACCTTGCTCGAACAGGTCGCCGCCTATCGCGCGCTCGAACAGGGCGGGCGCTGGTCACCGCTTCGGCTGACGCCAGCCGCGCCGTCGATAGCGCCCCGCGCGGTGACGACGCCCGCCGCTGCCTGGATCGTCGCCGATATGCTCGCCGATCCCAATGCGCGCGCGGCGACCTTCGGGCTCGATAGCGCGCTGCGGCTGCCCTTCTGGGCGGCGGTCAAGACGGGCACGTCGAAGGCGATGCGCGACAATTGGTGCATCGGCTTTTCGGATCGCTTCACCGTCGGCGTCTGGGTCGGCAATCTCGAGGGCGATCCGATGCGCGCGGTATCGGGGACGAGCGGCGCGGCCCCCGTGTGGCGCGACGTGATGCTGGCGATCAACGGCAATGGTCGGGGCAGCGGCGGTGCCCCACCGCGCCCGGCGGGCGTCGATATGCGGACGATCCGGTTTGCCGCCGGGATCGAGCAGCCGCGTCGCGAATATTTCGTCCATGGCACCGCCCAGACCCGGATCGCCGCCGCGCCCGAGACGGCACGGCGCCCGCGCATCACCAATCCGGTTTCGGGCAGCGTCTATGCGCTCGATCCCGATATCCCGATCGATCGCCAGCGGCTGGCGATCGGCGTTTCGGGGGCGGTGACCGCGCACCGGATCGTGATCGACCGGCGCGATATCGGCGCGGCGGACAGTCATCCGCTGGTGCTCGCCGGGCCGGGCCGCCACCAGCTCCGCCTCGTCGATCTGGGCGGTCGCGTCGTCGATCAGGTGGTTTTCACGATCCGATAATCGGCACCGCCCGAACCGCCAGAGGCCGGCCCGGGGCGTTGCCCGGGCCGGCCGACGACGTTGCTGAAAAAGGATTAGAAAAAGAAGCCGCGATAGACGTCGACGACGGTCCCGCGCCGGGTATCGACCAGCAGCACATCGTCATAATGCCGCACCCAGCGCTGCCAGGCGCGGGCGGGCGGCAGCCGATAGCGCCACGGATCGGCGATCACGTAGCGCGGCCCCCAATAGGCCGGGGCGATCCGCACGCCGGTGCGGAAGCTGGTATAGCGGAACGGCGCGCGCCAGCTGCCGCGAGCATAGAGCGCCCGGTTGCTGTTGCGATAGCCGCGCCAGTCGTTGCGGCCCCAGCGGCGGTTGCGATCGTAGCGATCCTCGCGCAGTTCCTGCCGCGCCTCGCGGACGTCGCGGCGCTCCTCGCGGATGTCGCGCGGATCGCCGCGCCGATAGGCCCGGTTCAGCTCGTGCCGTTCCTGGCGCAACTCCTGGCGGTCGCGGCGCACCTCGCGCTGCGACTGGGCCTGGGCGGTAACCGGCAGCATCGTCGCTGCCATCAGTCCGATGATGATCAGTTTGCGCATGGTCAATCTCCGTTTCCATTTTGGTGGCCATCCCGTTGCGGGGCATTGCCTGAAAACCGGTATTGCCGAGTCGGCCTGAACGCGCCGCGAACCCGTTGGTCAGCGAACCGAAAGCTTCAGCCGCGCACGCACGCGAAATCAGGGCTGGTCGCGACCGCCGCCATTGCCCCCGCTCGGCCCGGCAGCCCCCGCGCCGACCTGGCCGATATTACCGAACAGATCCTGGAAGAAGCTGCGATGCCGTCCGAGGGTCGGCGTCGTATCGCGGACGGGGCGGATCGACGCGACCTGCTCGAGCCCGGTCCGCGTCACCTTGGTCACCACACCCTTGTCGTCGAAAGCGATGCGCAGCACCGTCTGATCTTTGGGTTTGGGCTTGTTATAGGCGTAATAGCGCGTGTCGCGGGACACATAATACCATTCGCCATCGTCGAACTGGCCGGTAAAGCTCGGCTTGCCGAGCACCTTCACCACCGACGTCCGCGTATCGACGCCCGGCTGGACCGAATTGACCAGATCGGCGTCGATCACATAGCCCTGATGACCGCGCAGCGGCGCGCACCCGGCGCTGGCCGTCGCCAGCGCGATCGCAAACAAGATGCCGGTACGGGTGGACAAAAAGCGCATTCAACTCTCCCAAACGGGCATCGCCGACGGTGCACGCATTGCATCCCGCCGATCGAGCCTCAATATGCCGAGCGGCGCGTGCAAACAAGGTGGCGCGGGCATCTACCGTTCGGGGAGTGACATGGGACTGATCGACAGGCTGTTTGGCCGCAGCGGCGCCGGCGCGGCGAGCGCCCCGCTCTATACCGCGATCGTCGCGCGCGGGCGCGCGCCGGACTGGTATCTGGCGGGCGGCGTCGCCGATACGATCGACGGGCGTTTCGACATGATCGCCGCCATCCTTTCGTTCGTGCTGCTCCGGATGGAGGAAGAGCCCGCCGCCGCGATGCCGAGCGTCGAACTCACCGAACGCTTCATCGAGGACATGGATTCGCAGCTTCGCGAGGAAGGCGTCGGCGATGTCGGCATCGGCAAGCGCGTCGGCCATATGGTCAGCATGCTGGGCGGCAGGCTGGGCGCCTATCGGGCGGGGCTCGCCGAAGGCGATCTGTCCACTGCGCTGCGCCGCAACCTGTATCGTGGCGGCAGCCCCGATCCGGCACAGCTCGATCATGTCGCGGGCCGGCTGATGGATTTTCGCCGCGCGCTGGCCGCGACCCCGGTCGCCGCGCTGCTGGCCGGCGATCTGCCGTGACGGCGCCCGAGTTTGCCCGGCCCCAACAGATCGAGACGATCGGCGAGCTGCCGCGAACGCTGTCGATTGCCGCCGATGGCGGCGAGCGCGCCGCGCTCGCGCAGCGTTTCGGCCTCGTCGCGATCGACTCGCTCACGGCGACCTTCGCGATTCGCCGCGACGCGGCCGGCATCGTCGCGACCGGCCGGGTGAATGCGTCGCTGGTCCAAGCGTGCAGCGTCACCGGCGATCCGCTGTCGGTGACGATCGACGAACCCGTCGCCCTGCGCTTCATCGAGGCGGAGGTGGTCGATGGCGACGAGATCGAACTGTCGGCCGACGCCTGCGACAGCGTCCTGTATTCGGGCAAGACGATCGATCTGGGCGAGGCCGCCGCCGAAACGATGGCGCTGGCGCTCGATCCTTTCCCGCGCGGTCCGCGCGCCGAGGCCGCGCTGCGCGAGGCGGGGGTGCTGCGCGAGGAAGAGGCGGGGCCATTCGGGGCGCTGGCGGGGCTCAGGCAGAAGCTCGCCGATCAGGGCTGAGCGTCGCTAGTCGATGTCGGGGCCAAGCGTCGGATCGAGGTCGCGAGGCCGCACGAAGCGGGTCAAGGTGCCGCTCCCGGCGTCGATGTCGCGCCAGTCTGCAACATCGAACGCGATCTCGGCGAGGCTCGCGGTCGGAAACTTGATCTCGACCGCGCTGCGCGCGACGCTGCCGTCGTCGGCGGCGAGCGTCAATACCAGGTCCTCGAGGCCGGGATTGTGACCGACGAGCAAGACCCTGTCCTCATCGGCGGCCAGCGCGTGGACGAGATCGAGCAAGGTGGCCGAGGAGGCGAGATAGATTCGGCGCTCCCAGATCGGCTCGGCCATCGAACCGTAGGCCGGCACGAGATGGTCGAGCGTCTGGACCACGCGGATGGCGGGGGACGCAAGGACGCTGTCGTAGCGCAGCCCGAGCGCGCGCATATGCCGCCCGATCAGCGCGGCGGCCCGCTGACCGCGTTCATTGAGCACGCGATCGAAATCGCGCGCGACGGGGTCGTCCCAGCCCGATTTGGCATGCCTGAGCAAGGTCAGCGTCTTCATGCCTTCTCCGTCTCAGGCGTTGTCGATCGTCTCATGCATCAGCGGCGTGACGGATGAAAGACGCCGGGTGACACGATTCACCGCTTCGTCGAGCGTGACGCGAATGATCGGCACCCCGGGCGGAAAGGCGCTGAGCAGGCGCGAGGGCATCGCGGCCGAGAGCAAGACGAAGGCACCACGATCGTCGGCGCGCCGGATCAGCCGCCCGAACGCCTGCGCGAGCCGCGCCCGGACGAAGCGATCGTCATAGGCAGCCCCCCCGCCCGCCAGCCGCCGCGCGGCGTGGAGCACGGTCGGCTTGGCCCAGGGCACGCCCTCCATCACCACCAGCCTGAGCGACCGACCGGGGACATCGACCCCATCGCGGAGCGCATCGGTGCCGAGCAGCGAGGCGCGCATGTCGTCGCGAAAGATATCGACGAGGGTGCCGGTGTCGATCGGGTCGACATGCTGGGCGTGCAGGGCAAGCCCCTCGCGCGCGAGGCGGTCGGCGATCCGGGCATGAACCGCGCGCAATCGCCGGATCGCGGTGAACAGCCCCAGCGTCCCGCCGCCGGCGGCGACGATCAGCCGCGCATAGGCATTGGCGAGCGCGCCGGTGTCGCCGCGCTTGACGTCCGTCACGATCAAGACCTCGGCGGCGTTGGCATAATCGAACGGGCTCGGCGCATCGAAATGGGCAGCCGCATGCGCCAGATGCTGCGCGCCGGTGCGGGCCTCCGCCACCGACCAGTCGCCGCCGCCTTTGAGCGTCGCCGAGGTGATCAGCGCGCCCTGCGCGGGCTTGAGCACGACCTCGGCAAAGGGGCGGGTGGGGTCGAGCCAGCGGCGGTGGATGCCGATATCATATTCGCGCCCCTCGACGCGCTCGACCGCCAGCCAGTCGACGAAATCGGGATCGGCCGGGCCGCCCACGCGCGCGAGCAGCGCCAGCCACGCCGCAACGGTGTCGGCGCGCCAGGCGAGCGAGGCGATCGCGCCTTCGATCCGCGCGCGGGCGGGGCCGTCCAGCCAGTCGGGGCCTTCGGTCATCACCGCCTCGAGCCGTCGTCCGAGCGCGACCAGCGGGCGATAGAGCGAATCGAGCGCCTGCCCGGCTTGCCCCGCCGCCTCGATCAGTGCGGCGTCGGGTTCGGCGAGTTCGGTTTCCAATCCGTAACCGGCATCCTCCTTGGTGTCGTCGCGCGCATAGACGAGCCCGCGCACCGCTGCGAGCAGCGCCTCGATCGCGCCGAACGGCTGCCCTTCGCCAAGCCTTGCCAACCAGCCGTCCGACGGCAGCGCCCGCACCGCGTCGGCCGCCTCGGCGATCGCGCGCGCGCCGGCCTCATCATAGCTCGCGACATCGGAGAGCCTTGCCGCCAGCCCGCGTCGCCGCCCGCGTCCGCCCGATTCGGGTCCGGTCACCCAGCGGCGCAGTTCGATCGTCTCCTGCCCGGTCAGCGCGGTCGCGAACATCGAATCGGCGGCGTCGAACAGGTGATGGCCTTCGTCGAAGACATAGCGGCTCGGCCGCGTCGCGGTTTCGCGTCCGCGCGCGGCGTTGACCATCACCAGCGCATGGTTGGCGATGACGATATCGGCGTCGGCGCTCGCCCGCGCGGCGCGTTCGATGAAGCATTTGCGGTAATGCGGGCAGCCGGCATAGACGCACTCGCCGCGCCGGTCGGTCAACGCGGTCGGGCCGTTGCGGCGGAACAAAGTCGGCAGCCAGCCGGGCAGATCGCCGCCGACCATGTCGCCATCGGCGCTATACGCCGCCCAGCGCGCGACCAGCTGCGCCAGCACCGCCGCCCGCCCCTGAAACCCGCCCTGCAGCGCATCCTCCAGATTGAGCAGGCAGGCATAATTCTCGCGCCCCTTGCGGGTCACCACCTTGGCCTTGCGCACGCCTGCATCGGGGTAGAGCCGCGCGCTTTCATGGCCCAATTGGCGCTGCAGCGTCTTGGTGAAGGTCGACACCCATACCGCACCGCCCGCCTGTTCGGCCCAGAGCGACGCGGGGGCGAGATAGCCGAGCGTCTTGCCGATCCCCGTCCCCGCTTCGGCCAACACCAGATTGGGCGAATCGCGCATCATCCGCGGCGCGAAGGCGGCGCTGGCGGCTTCGGCGAAGGCGCGCTGGCCGGGGCGCTGTTCGGCAGCACTCCCGGTCAGCGTGGCGAGCCGTGCCTGGGTCTCGCCCGGATCGAGCGTCACGGTGCGCGGCGCAGGGCGCGGCGCCCCCTCGCTCCATTCGGGCAGCTTGGAAAACAGCCAGCGCTCGGCCGTCTCGGGCTTGGCGATGCGATCGACCAAGGCGGGCACCCATGGCCAGCGCAGCCGGGCCAGCGCCTGCAGCGACGTCCAAGCCCCTTCGCGCTCGGGCCAGTCGCCTTGGGTCTGCGCGAGCAATGCAGCGGCGGCGGCGCGCAGGAAGGGGGCGATCCGGTCATCGCGGATGGGTTGCTCGAGCCCCGTCGCGCGCGCGAGCCCGCGCGGGGTCGGCACCATGAACTGAGCCGGGCGCAGAAACGCGAACAATTCGAGCAGATCGAGCCCCGACAGGTCGGCATAGCCCAGCCGCTGCCCGACCAGCGCGGCATTGAGCATGATCATCGGCGTATCGGCGGCGCGCCTGATCGCCTCCCCGCGCCCAACCTGCCGCGTTTCGCCTTCATCCGCGATCCAGATGCCGCCATGGCTTGCGTGAAGGGCAGGATAAGGCAAAGAGACAGGCATCCCGATACTTTGCCGATATGGGAACGAAAGGGCAACTTGTGACTGAATTGCGCGTCGCTGCACTGGCTTCAAAGGCCTGGCCTTATGAAGAGGCGCGCAAGCTGCTGAAACGCTATCCCGACGGGAAGCCAGCCAGGAACGGCCAGCCCGCCCCGATCATCTTCGAAACCGGCTATGGCCCCTCGGGCCTGCCGCATATCGGCACCTTCAACGAAGTACTGCGCACGACGATGGTCCGCCATGCGTTCCAGGCGATGTCGGACGCGCCGACGCGCCTGATCGCTTTTTCGGACGACATGGACGGTTTGCGCAAGGTGCCGGACAACGTTCCCAACCCCGCGATGCTGACCGCCAACCTTGGCAAGCCGCTGAGCCGTATCCCCGATCCGTTCGACAAGTTCGAGAGCTTCGCCGCGCATAACAATGCGATGCTGCGCGAATTCCTCGACCGCTTCGGCTTTGAGTATGAGTTCATCTCGTCGGCCTCGCAATATGAAGCGGGCGTGTTTGACGACGCCCTGAAGGGCGTGCTGCGCCAGTACGACGCGATCATGGGGGTGATGCTGCCGACGCTGCGCAAGGAGCGCGCGGCGACCTATTCGCCGGTGCTGCCGATCAGCCCGAAGACGGGCGTGGTGTTGCAGGTGCCGGTCGAGGTGGTCGATGCCGAAGCGGGCACGATCCGCTTCACCGATGCCGACGGCGAAGTGCTGACGCAAAGCGTGCTCGGCGGCCAGGCCAAGCTGCAATGGAAGGTCGATTGGGCGATGCGCTGGGTCGCGCTCGGCGTCGATTACGAGATGTACGGCAAGGACCTGATCGACAGCGGCATCCAGTCGGGCAAGATCGCCCGTGTGCTCGGCGGTCGCCCGCCCGAAGGGCTGATCTACGAGATGTTCCTCGACGAAAAGGGGGAGAAGATCTCCAAGTCGAAGGGCAATGGCCTGACGCTCGAGCAATGGCTCGATTACGGCACGCAGGAGAGCCTGGCCTTTTTCGCCTATCGCGAGCCAAAAAAGGCCAAGCAGCTCCACATCGGCGTCATCCCGCGCGCGGTCGACGAGTATTTCCAGTTTCGCGGCAATTATGCGAGCCAGCCCGTCGAGCAGAAGCTCGGCAATCCGGCGCATCATATCCATGACGGGGACGTGCCCGACACCAATCCGCCGGTGACCTTCGGCTTGCTGCTCAATCTCGTCGGCGTGCTGGGCGCGAGCGCGACGGTGGAGCAGGTGCGCGGGTATCTGAGCAACTATGTAGAGGGGGAAATCACGCCCGAGCTCGATGCGCTGATCGGCCATGCGCTCGCCTATAACCGCGATTTCGTGGCGCCGACGCTGGTCCGCCGCAAGCCCCAAGGCGTCGAGGTCGCCGCGCTCGAACGGCTCGACCGCGAATTGGCACCGCTCCCCGCCGACACATCGGCGGTCGATTTGCAGAACATCGTCTATGCGATCGGCAACGAAGGCGGGTTCGACAATCTGCGCGACTGGTTCGGGGCGCTGTACGAAACCTTGCTCGGCTCGTCGCAGGGGCCGCGGATGGGAAGCTTCATCGCGCTTTATGGTATCGGGAACACCCGCACGCTGATCGCCGAAGCGCTGGAGCGTTAGTCTGGAGAAATCGCCATGGCCTGCATCAAATGCCGTCACCCTGAACTTGTTTCAGGATCCCTCGTGCCGCAAATCATGTCGCGCATGTGGTTCGGTGGATGCTGAAACAAGTGCAGCATGACGGTGCGAAAAGTGACGACCTTCATCTCCAGATGACCAGGACATAATGGCAGAAACACCTCCCCCAACCCCGCTCGACACGCTGATCGACGTACCGCAACAGATCGCCCGCAAGACGCGGTCGGCGCTTCGCGCGTTTCTGGTGGGCGAGGCGGCGGGCGGGATCGTGCTGATCGCGGCGGCGGTGCTGGCGATGGTTGCGGCCAATTCGCCACTGGCCGAGGGGTATTTCCATCTGCTCCATCTCGAAACCGGGCCGGTGCTGACCGACAAGCTAGGGCCGATGACGGTGCATCTGTGGATCAACGACGGGTTGATGGCGATCTTCTTCCTGTTGGTCGGGCTGGAGATCAAGCGCGAGTTCGTCGATGGGCGGCTGGCGACCTGGGAGCGTCGACGGCTGCCCTTCATCGCGGCCGCAGCCGGGATGATTGTCCCCGCGCTGGTCTATCTGGTGGTCACGGGCGGCGATTTGAGCGTCCAGCGCGGCTGGGCGATCCCGGCGGCGACCGATATCGCCTTTGCGATCGGGGTGCTCGCGCTGCTCGGCTCGCGCGCACCGCCCGCGCTGAAGCTGTTCCTGACGACGGTCGCGATCGTCGATGACATGGGCGCGGTCGCGATCATCGCGGTCGCCTATACCGACCATCTCAACTCGCTCGCGCTGGCCGGGGCGGCATTGGTGGGCGGCGGGCTGTATGCGCTCAACCGCAGCAATGTCCGCAGGCTGTGGCCCTATCTCCTTGGCTTCGTGCTGCTCTGGCTGCTGGTGCTGCTGTCGGGCGTACACGCCACGATTGCGGGCGTCGTGACGGCGATGCTGATCCCCGTCACCCGCTCGCCAGGCGCGCCCGACAGTGCCGAATCGCCGCTCCATCGGCTCGAACACGGGCTCCACCCCTATGTCGCCTATGCGATCGTGCCGTTGTTCGGTTTCGCCAATGCCGGGGTGTCGCTCAAGGGCATGAGCCTGGCCTCGCTGCTCGAGCCGCTGGTGCTGGGCATTACGCTCGGGCTGTTCCTCGGCAAGCAGATCGGCATTCTCGGCAGCATCGCGATCGCCGAACGGCTCGGCATTGCGACGCGACCGGGCGGGGCAAGCTGGCTCCAGCTCTATGGTGTCGCGCTGCTGGCAGGGATCGGCTTCACGATGAGCCTGTTCATCGGCGGCCTTGCCTTTCCGGGCAACGAACTGCTGGTCGACGAGGTGAAGCTGGGCGTGCTGGCGGGGTCGATCCTGTCCGGCGCGGCGGGGTTCCTGGTGCTTCGCTTCGCCCCGCGCCGGAAGCTGGCCAGCGCGTAAATGCGGCGCTTTTTCGATGCCAGGCAATTGGCGCACGCCCCGCTGAAGGAACTGCACAATGGCGGCTTCGCTGACTATGCCGAGCGCCCGTCGCGTGCGCAGGCGATGGCGGCGGCGCTCGGCGAGCTCGAAGCGCCGACCGATCATGGCGATGCGGCGATCCGGGCCGTCCATACGCCGGCCTATCTCGACTTCCTGAAGACCGCGCCCGCGAATTGGGCCGAGGCGGGGCGGCCCGGCGACGTGATGGGCTATGTCTGGCCGATCGTGGGCAGGCGGCCGCTCACGCTCCGCCGGATCGATGCGCTGGTCGGGCAGCACAGCTTCGACGCCTCGACGCCGCTGACCGCAGACACCTATGACGCCGCTTATTGGAGCGCGCAAAGCGCGCTGTCCGCGCTGGCAGCGGTGCAGGGCGGTGACCGGGCCGCGTTCGCGCTGTGCCGACCGCCCGGGCACCATGCCGGCGCGGATTATCTCGGCGGCTATTGCTATCTCAACACCGCCGCGATCACCGCCCAAACGGCGATCGACGCGGGCGTCGGCCGCGTGGCGATCCTCGACGTGGATTATCACCACGGCAACGGCACGCAGGACATCTTCTACGATCGCGGCGATGTCTTCTACGCCTCGCTCCACGCCGATCCGGCGACCGACTATCCCTTTTATTGGGGCCATGCCGATGAACGCGGCGCGGGGGCGGGGCTGGGGGCCAATCTCAACCTGCCGCTGCCGCAGGGGACGGCGATTGCCGGGTTTCGCCCCGCCCAGGCCACCGCGCTCGATGCCATCGCCGCGTTCAGGCCCGAGCTGCTCGTCGTCTCCTTCGGCGCGGACACGTGGGAAGGCGACCCGATCAGCCAGCTGAACCTCGCCACCGCCGACTATCCTCTTCTCGCCGCCGACATCGCCGCGCGCGGCTGGCCGACGGTCATCCTGATGGAGGGCGGCTATGCGGTGGATGCGCTGGGGAACAATGTCGCCGGCTTTTTATCGGGCTTTCGGGCCTGATGCCCAAGCTAGACACGAACGGGCGGGAGCGATGGATGGCATGGGCGAGGCTATGGCCGGTCGGTCGCATCGACCGGCGGCATGCCCGCCATCGCCTGCGCCGCCGCCTCCACTTTCTCCATCACGCGCAGGATATTGCCCCGCGCGAGCCCGGCCAGATCGGCATCGCTCCACCCGCGCCGGGCCAGCTCGGCGAACAAAGCGGGATAGCCGTCCACCCCGGTCATGTCGCTGGGCGCGGTGCCGCCGATGCCGTCGAAATCGCTGCCGATGCCGACATGGTCCTTGCCCGCGACCCTGGCGACATGCTCGACATGGTCGGCGACCGTCGCCGATGTCACCAGCGGTTGGGGATGGCTCGCTTCCCATGCCATCACTGGCGCGGCACCGCTGGCGCCATAGACCTCCGCCGAGGCGCCGACCGACTTGGCATACTCGGTCCGCGCCTTGTCCCAGTCGCGCCAGGCCTGCGAGACGAAGCTGGGATAGAAATTGATCATCACCACGCCGCCATTGGCGCCGATCTTCGCCAGCAGATCGTCGGGGATGTCGCGCGGCGCATCGTCGAGCGCGCGCGCCGAGGAGTGCGAGGCCATCACCGGCGCCTTGGTGACGCCTAGCACCGCCGCCATCGTCGCGTCGGAGACGTGGCTGATGTCGACGATCATGCCGATCCGGTTCATTTCGGCCACCACCTGCCTGCCGAACGGGGTCAGCCCGTTGGCGCGCGGCGCGTCGGTCGAGGAATCGGCCCAGGCCAGGCTGCTGCCATGCGTCAGCGTCATGTAGCGCGCGCCGAGATCGTAATAGCGCCTGAGCACCGACAGCCGTCCGTCGATCTGATGCCCGCCCTCGACCCCGATTAGCGACGCGATCTTGCCGCTCTTGTCGATGCGGCGGATATCGGCGGCGCTCCCGGCCATCTCAAACGCGCCCGGATTGGCGGCGACGAAGCGCTTGACGATGTCGATCTCCTCGAGCGTCATTTCCACCGCGCGCGGGCCGAGCGTGTCCCCCGGAATCCACACCGACCAGAATTGCGCACCGACATGGCCCTTTTTCAGGCGGGGAATATCGGTCTGCAGCGGCAGCGGGAGCTTCGACGTATCCTTGGTCAGGTCGAGCGCCTCCACCCTGGCCTCGTGATTCTTCCGGATTTCCCAGGGCAGGTCATTGTGGCCGTCGATCACCGGGTTGGCTTTGAGCAAGGCGTCGATCCGCCGGGCGGTCGCCGGATCGGTGGGGGGCGGTAGCGTGGCGGCTTGCGCCAAGAATATGAGCAGCGTTGTCAGCATGGCATCGTCCCCTAACGATCAGGCCGAAAGGCTAGGCCGGGCAGCGCACGGCGGCAAGCGGCTGCGCATGACCTCGCCGGTCAGGCACCAGCGCCCAAGCTTGCATTGCAGTGCAGCATTTGCCAGACAGGCGCCTCGATGGACCCGGCGCGCCGGGTGGCTCGGCCCGGCGCCTATCCCCGGGATACTGCGACCGCCGCTGGTGGCGCCGACGATCAGGTTTATTCATGCAGATTTCCGCGACGCTGCGCCGCGACTGGCTGGGCAATCCGCGCGCCGATATCCTTGCCGGGATCGTCGTCGCGCTGGCGCTGATTCCCGAGGCGATCGGCTTTTCGATCATCGCCGGGGTCGATCCGCGTGTCGGGCTCTATGCCTCGGTCGCGATCGCGATCGTGATATCGGTCACCGGCGGGCGGACCGGGATGATTTCGGCGGCGACCGCCGCGGTCGCGGTGCTGGTGGTGCCGCTGGTGCGCGATCACGGCGTCGACTATCTGTTCGCCGCGACGATCCTGATGGGCGCGATCCAGGCGGTTGCCGGGCTGCTGAGGCTCGATCTGCTGATGCAGTTCGTGTCGCGCTCGGTGATCACCGGGTTCGTCAACGCGCTCGCGATCCTGATCTTCATGGCCCAGCTCCCGCAGCTGACCGGGGTTGGCTGGCCGACCTATACGATGGTCGCGGGCGGGCTGGCGATGATCTATCTCCTGCCGCGCCTGACCAGGACGGTGCCGTCGCCGCTCGTCGCGATCCTGGTGCTTACGGCGATCAGCATCGGCTTCGGCATCCACGTCAACACCGTCGGCGACATGGGCAAGCTGCCGGACGGCCTGCCCGATTTCGCGCTCCCCAATGTGCCGCTGACGCTGGAAACGCTGCGGATCATCCTGCCTTATGCGCTGACGATGGCTGCGGTCGGGCTGCTCGAATCGCTGCTGACCGCGCAGATCGTCGACGACATGACCCACACCGACAGCGACAAGCGCCGCGAATGCGCGGGGCAGGGTAGCGCCAACATCGTCGCGGCGCTGTTTGGCGGGATGGGCGGTTGCGCGATGATCGGCCAGTCGGTGATCAACATCAGCTCGGGCGGGCGCGGGCGCTTGTCGACCTTCACCGCTGGCGCATTCCTGCTGTTCCTGCTGACC
>NZ_NCGH01000054.1:0-2672 GCF_002281505.1 Sphingomonas sp. 28-62-20 | reverse complement strand
GATCTTCGCGTCGGGGATGATCATGTCGTCCTTGCCGAACGAGATGCCGGCCTTGAACGCGTGGCGGAAACCGAGCGCCATGATCGCATCGGCGAACAGCACGGTCTCCTTCTGGCCGGTGTGGCGATAGACCTCGTCGATCACGTCGCCGACGTCCTTCTTGGTCAGCAGCCGGTTGACGATGTCGAAGGGCACTTTGTGGCTCTTCGGCAGCGTTTCGCCGAGCAGCATCCGGCCCGGAGTCGTCTCGAAGCGCTTCAGGTAAGGCTTGCCCTCCTCATCGGTCTGCGGAACGCGGGCGATGATCTTGGTGTGGAGCGTCACCGCGCCTGAATCGAGCGCGTGATGCACCTCGGCCATGTCGGTCAGCATCATGCCTTCGCCGGGCTCGTTCTCCTTCATCATCGTGATGTAGTAGAGCCCGAGCACCATGTCCTGCGACGGCACGATGATCGGCTTGCCGTTGGCAGGCGACAGGATGTTGTTGGTCGACATCATCAGCACGCGCGCTTCGAGCTGGGCTTCCAGCGAGAGCGGCACGTGGACCGCCATCTGATCGCCGTCGAAATCGGCGTTGAACGCCGAGCAGACGAGCGGGTGAAGCTGGATCGCCTTGCCCTCGATCAGCACCGGCTCGAACGCCTGGATGCCGAGACGGTGGAGCGTCGGCGCACGGTTGAGCATCACGGGATGCTCGCGGATCACCTCGTCCAGAATGTCCCAGACTTCCTTGCGCTCCTTCTCGACCCACTTCTTCGCCTGCTTGAGGGTCATCGACAGACCCTTGGCGTCGAGGCGCGCGTAGATGAACGGCTTGAACAGCTCGAGCGCCATCTTCTTGGGCAGGCCGCACTGGTGCAGCTTGAGCTCAGGCCCGGTCACGATGACCGAGCGGCCCGAATAATCGACGCGCTTGCCGAGCAGGTTCTGGCGGAAACGGCCCTGCTTGCCCTTGAGCATGTCCGAGAGCGACTTCAATGGACGCTTGTTGGCGCCCGTGATCGTGCGACCGCGGCGGCCGTTGTCGAACAGCGCGTCGACGGCTT
This sequence comes from Sphingomonas sp. 28-62-20, assembly GCF_002281505.1. Lineage (NCBI taxonomy): Bacteria > Pseudomonadati > Pseudomonadota > Alphaproteobacteria > Sphingomonadales > Sphingomonadaceae > Sphingomonas > Sphingomonas sp. 28-62-20. Next base: position 1,626 of record NZ_NCGH01000054.1, on the reverse strand, counting down.
CCTGCAGCATGCGCTTTTCGTTGCGGACGATGATGTCCGGCGCGCGCAATTCCATCAGCCGCTTCAGGCGGTTGTTGCGGTTGATCACGCGGCGATAGAGATCGTTCAGATCCGACGTCGCGAAGCGGCCACCGTCGAGCGGCACCAACGGGCGCAGCTCGGGCGGGATGACCGGCACGACTTCGAGGATCATCCACTCGGGCTTGTTGCCCGAATCGATGAAGCTCTCGACGACCTTGAGCCGCTTGATGATCTTCTTGGGCTTGAGTTCGGACTTGGTGACGGCGAGCTCTTCGAGCAGCTCCTTGCGCTCACCCTCGAGATCGAGGTCCTGCAGCATGATCCGCACGGCTTCGGCGCCGATCCCGGCCGAGAAGGCGTCCTCGCCGTACTGGTCCTGCGCGTCGAGGAGCTCGTCCTCGGTCATCAGCTGGAACTTCTCGAGCGGGGTGATGCCCGGCTCGATCACGATATAGGCCTCGAAATACAGCACGCGCTCGAGCTGCTTGAGCTGCATGTCGAGCAGCAGGCCGATGCGCGACGGCAGCGACTTCAGGAACCAGATGTGCGCGACGGGGGCGGCGAGCTCGATATGGCCCATCCGCTCACGCCGGACCTTCGAGACGGTGACCTCGACGCCGCACTTTTCGCAGACGATGCCCTTGTATTTCATGCGCTTGTACTTGCCGCACAGGCACTCGTAATCCTTGATCGGGCCAAAGATGCGCGCGCAGAACAGGCCGTCACGCTCGGGCTTGAACGTCCGGTAGTTGATGGTCTCGGGCTTCTTGATCTCGCCGAACGACCACGAACGGATGCGGTCAGGCGACGCGATCCCGATCTGGATCTGGTCAAAGGTTTCCGGCTTGGCGACCGGGTTCGCGAAGTTGGTCAGTTCGTTCATGGGTAGGGGACCCTTCCTCAGAATTCTGTAGCCCTCTCCCCATCGGGGAGAGGGTTGGGTGAGGGGCAGTCAAGCCCTGCTGCGCTCGTGGCAGCCCCTCACCCCGGCCCTCTCCCCGCGGGGGAGAGGGAGGGTTGGCTTACTCCGCCGCGATCGCGACGCCGTCGCTGTCGAACTGCTCGATGCTCTTCAGCTCGACGTTCAGACCCAGCGAGCGCATTTCCTTGACGAGCACGTTGAAGCTCTCCGGAATGCCGGCCTCGAAGGTGTCGTCGCCCTTGACGATCGCCTCATAGACCTTGGTGCGGCCGACCACGTCGTCGGACTTCACCGTCAGCATTTCCTGCAAGGTGTACGCGGCGCCATAGGCCTGGAGCGCCCAGACCTCCATTTCACCAAAGCGCTGGCCGCCGAACTGCGCCTTGCCGCCCAGCGGCTGCTGGGTAACGAGCGAGTAGGGGCCGATCGAACGCGCGTGGATCTTGTCGTCCACAAGGTGGTGCAGCTTGAGCATGTAGATGATGCCCACCGTCACCTTGCGATCGAACATCTCGCCGGTGCGCCCGTCGAACAGCTCCGACTGACCCGAGGTGTCGAGCCCCGCCAGCGCCAGCATTTCGGAGACGTCCTTTTCGCGCGCGCCGTCGAACACGGGGGTGCCCATCGGGATACCCGTCTTCGAATATTCGGCGAGCTCGGCGATCTGGTCACCGTCGCGGGCG
>NZ_NCGH01000053.1:0-2986 GCF_002281505.1 Sphingomonas sp. 28-62-20 | reverse complement strand
CCGTGATGGACGTCTGACGACAGCAACACCGTCGGCACCTTGCCGCGATTGATCCAGTAATGCGAAATCCCATCGGCTTCGCGCGCGATGTCGCCGGCCTTGTGCAGAATCGGCACCGCGCAGTTGCTGCGATATTCGGTGATCTGGCCGCTGACAGTATAGATCAGGGCCGGGCGGTCCTTGTGGCTGTGCAGCGGTACGATGCCGCCCGGCTGGACGACGAGGCGACGGGTGCGCAGCTGGCGATCAGCGACGTCGATTTCGGCGCCGAGATCGACTGAGCCGAGGACGGTATCCGTTACGCCCTTGGGCATTGTCGGCGCGCCGGTGAGCGCATTGACTGTATTTTTGTTGACTGGGCACCCGCCGGCAAAAGCTGGCGTGGCGAGCGTGGTTGCTGCGAACAGCGCGAACACGGCGTTGCGTAGGGTTGTTCTGGTCATGATCGTCATCCTGTTACTTGGTTATGGGGGTCGGAAAACCGGGGGCGGTTCGCTGACACAATCAGGGTGTACGCTTCGGTCCGATCCCGGCCCAATCCCATTGCCGCATGGAATTGATGCACAAACGGCATTTCATTCGAGACATCAGATTGGGCAGTTTCCGGTCATCGTTTCCAAAAGGATGCCCGTTATGGACTTGCCAGCTACCTCGACCACCGCGCCAAAACCACTCGCCGGACGTGTCGCTGTTGTCACCGGATCAACCAGCGGAATCGGCCTGGGGATCGCGCACGCTTTTGCTGCGGCCGGTGCCGACCTCGTCATCAACGGCCTGGGTGATTGCGATGCAATCGAGGCAACATGCGCAGCCTTGTCCGCGCATGGCGGCAGCGTTGCCTATGATGGCGCAAATCTGCTGGATGCCGCCGGTGCGGCTGGACTGGTGGAGAATAGCATCGCGCTGCTCGGCCAGGTCGACATCCTGGTGAACAATGCCGGTATCCAGCATGTGTCGCCAATCGAGGATTTTCCTGTCGACAAATGGAACGCAATCATCGCGCTCAATCTGTCGGCGGCGTTTCATACGATCCGCACCGCCTTCGCACCGATGAAGGCATCAGGCTATGGCCGCATCATCAACGTCGCCTCAGCGCATGCGCTGGTCGCGTCACCGTTCAAAAGCGCCTATGTCGCCGCCAAGCACGGCGTGCTCGGGCTGACCAAAACCGTTGCTCTGGAGGGTGCTCAGTTCGGCGTCACCTGTAACGCGATCTGCCCCGGCTACGTATGGACTCCGCTGGTGGAGAACCAGATTGCCGATACTGCTCAGGCGCGCGGCATCGACCGAGAAGCGGTCATCCGCGACGTCCTGCTCGCAGCACAACCGACCAAGCGCTTCGCCACGGTCGAGGAACTCGGCGCGTTGGCCGTGTTCCTTTGTGGTCCTGGCGCTGCCTCAATCACTGGCGCCGCATTGCCCGTCGATGGCGGCTGGACTGCGCAATAACGGCTCGCGGTCGTCCCGTCGCGACCGGCTGCCGCCTCCCTTTCTCGATTAGGAGACACAATCATGAAGACCCTTCACGAAGAGATTTCGAGCTACGGCCAGACCGCTCTGGTCCTGCAAGGCGGCGGTGCGCTGGGAGCCTATCAGATCGGGGTGTATCAGGCGCTTTCCGAAGCGGGCATCGAACCCGACTGGGTGGTCGGCACCTCAATCGGTGCAATCAACGCCGCGCTGATCGCGGGAGGGCCTCCCAAGGACGGTCTTAATCGCCTGCGTGAATTCTGGAAGCGGGTCGAAAGCGATCGCTTCATGGGGATGCCGCTGCCCAGCTGGTTTCCCGCGGCCGCCCGCAACATGATGGCCGTCACCACCGGCATTCCGTCATTCTTTCGTCCCAACACGGCAGCCTTTGTAAGCCAGCATGCGCCGCTGGGCGCGGAGGGTGCCGGTTACTATTCGGTGGCACCGCTCGCCGAGACGCTGACTGATCTTGTCGATTTCGACCAGATCAACAACGGTCCAATTCGGCTGACCGTCGGCGCGTCGAACGTTCAGACCAGCGAGATGACCTATTTCGACAGCCGCGATCAGACCATCGACTTGCGCCATATCATGGCATCAGGCGCGCTGCCCCCGGCCTTCCCGGCAGTGCGGATCGACGATCAGCTCTATTGGGACGGCGGAATCCTGTCGAACACGCCGGTGGAAGTCGTATTCGATGACAATCCCCGCAAGAACGGGATGGTCTTTGCCGTTCATCTGTGGAACCCGCATGGCAAGGAGCCAGAGACCATCTGGGAGGTAATGAACCGCCAGAAGGACGTGCAGTATTCTAGCCGTGCGGCGTCGCACATCAAGCGCCAGCGCCAGCTGCACAAGATGCGCCATATCATTGCCGAAATGACTGCGCTGATCCCCGAAAAGGCGCTCGAAAGCCTCAAGCAGCGCGGCCTGACCGGCTATGGCTGCACGACACAGATGCACGTGATCCGTCTGCTTGCGCCTGCGCTCGACTATGAGGATCATGCCAAGGACGTCGATTTCAGCGCCGATGGCATTCGTCAGCGTTGGGAGGCGGGCTACCGCCACACGAGCGAAACGCTTGAAAAAGCCCCCTGGCGTGCTGAGGTCGATCCGAGCGAAGGATTTGTCCTGCACGAAGCCTGTGCCGGTGAAATGATCGAGACTACCGCCGCAAAATGATCCTCAAGCGCTACCCACTCGGGCTGGCGATGTGGTACACAGTTTCATGGGGTTTAATGGATGACACATCCGCTCGTCGCAGCGCTTGAAGACGCCTTCCAGGAAGTGCGTAATCGCAATCTTACGCTGGGCGAGCGGCTCAAATACGTCGCTGACTGTGTCCGCATCAAAGGACCAGGCTTCGCCGCCGCGGTCGATGCCTTTGTCAATCGACTGGAGGCGGCACAGGCAGGCGGCACGGCACCCATGGTCGGCGATGTCATGCCCGATTTTTGTATGCCCAGCCATGAAGGGCGGCTTGTCACCTTGCAATCGCTGCTCGAACAGGGGCCAG